>CAVZNE010000389.1:0-3153 GCA_963776445.1 Terriglobales bacterium | reverse complement strand
GTCGGGAACGCCGGCCATCGCGATTTCAGTGGGAACCGTAATCTGCTTCTCGATGTCCTCGGCTGAATGCCCCGGCCACTGAGTAATGATATTGACGTAATTGTCGGCAACGTCGGGATATGCATCGACTGGAAGACTGTGAAACGAGATTCCACCCCATATCAGCATCATGACCACGGCAGCCAGGACGATGAATCTATTTTTCAATGCGAAGTCTACGAGCTTTTGAATCATTGCGCCTCCAGCGTAGCCTCCAACTGGAGCACGTTGGAGACCACCTGCTTTCCAGCCGCGACGCCAGTCAGCAGTTCCTGTCTGTTGCCGGGAAGCATCTTGCCGGCATGCACTTCGACGCGCTTGAATTGCCTGTTGCCGGCCGGCACGAAGACCCAATCGCGATCGTGCAGATGCAGCACCGCGGACGCTGGCACCACGGTATGAATTTCCTTGGCCTTGCTCTGGAAGGTCGCGGTGACGAACATGTTCAGTTTAAGAATGCCGGGATTCGGTATCTCGATGCGCACCTTGGCAGTGCGAATGGCGGGATCGAGCACCGGGCCGATGTCGCTGACACGACCGGTGAGAACGCGATCGGGATAGGCATTGAGATGAATCTGCGCACTCTGCCCCAGTGTGAGTTTGAGGATGTCGTTTTCATACACATCGCAGACGACCCACACCGTGGAAAGATCGGCGACGGTGAAGGCCGTTGCCGAACCGGACAGATTGACGCCGGCGGCCGCTGCTTGCGTAACATTTTGGGCCACAATGACGCCGGAGAGGGGAGAGTAGACGTTGACCACAGCACTGGGATGATGCTTGTCCACTCCGAGCACCTTCAACTGCTCTTCCGCCGCGGTCAGATCGGCCTGCGCATCCTTCTCGGCGTCTTCGGCCTGCTCCAGCATGGCCTTGGAGATGGCGCCATGTTCGAAGAGGGTTTGCGAACGCTTGTAGGCCATGTCGTTCATGCGCTCGTCGTTGACCGCTTTGAGATAAATATCGAAAGCCCCGGACACGTCCGGACTCTGCACCTTGAGGAGCAGAGCGCCTTTCTTGACGTAATCGCCGAGGCGCGCTTTGATGTCCACCACACGGCCATTGGCCAGGGAAATGACGGGGACTTCACGCGCAATGTCGGGGAAGACCGAGCCAGTCACCTGCAATTCGGCTGAGGATTCCCGCTGCTCGGCAGCGACCAGCGGGAACTGCTCCGGCTTATCCACCGACACCAGGCTCATATCGCCGGTTTGCGCCACTTGCGGTGTGGGCGGCGCGCCATCTGCCGGTGAAAACTCCTTCTTGCACGCCACGAGGGTGATAAGGCCAGCAAGGCAGATCAGGAGGATCAGAGAGCTTTTCATTGTTGAATTACCTCGCGCCTACGGCAAGATTGAGTTGTTCAGCGGACCGGATCTTCCGATTGAATTCCATCGCTTCCTCACCTGCATGTATTTGCTGCATCTTCAGGATTGGTTTGTCTGGGATAATTGCGTCCGGCGTGGCATCGTTGCGATGTCTCGCCTGGAGTTATTGAGGGAACTAATTAGAAATGCCAGATCAGATCCGCCGCAACAGTGAGCGACTGGGTCTTTGCGCCCATGCCCTTCATCACCTCGGTGGGCGTCAACTGCGGAGTGGCCAGGGCATTGTTTTGCAGCGCCGAAACCGAGGCGCCAGGCGCGATGTCGAGAGCTCGCAGGCCATAGGGGCCGAACGAATGTGTGTAGCTCACTTCAGGGCGGAAGGTAACTGTGGATCCTGCCCAGAAATCGAAGCCCACCATATGCTCTTCATAGATTCCCGGAGTGCCGGTACGCTGGCCCTTGATGTCGTCCACCACCTCGTTGCGGATATTGAGCGAGGCGGTATTGTTCCAGAAGCTGTGCTCGACGTAGTTGGTGATTGCCCACTCCGGCGCGTAGCAGCGCGCTGCATGAGGAGCCGAGCCGGAGTTGGGGTTTTCGCAAACCGCGCCGAAGTTCAGTGTTCCCGGCATGGAACTATTCGGCAGAAGATGATTGTTGCCGGTGTTCTCTGGCCAGGGAGTGGAAGCACTGTAGGGTGCTCCCGTGTTGTACCACCACATGTTTGGAACATCTTTCATGTACTGGTACCAGGCTTCCGTATCGGTGTGCCAGTGTTCGTTGAATTTGTGATACCACGTCTCGTAGAAAGCGGTCAGGTTGTTGTATGCGTACTTGCCGTCATTGATGGTGTTGTCGCAGGTATTCAGCGCATCGCCGCCGTTGTTCCAGGTATAGACGATGCAGACGTTCCCAGTAACCTTTGCGTCGTTGGTCCAGGGCGCGGTGTCGCAGCCCGGCGAAATGCCGCCCTGCAGCGTCCAGTGGTCGTTCACCTTTACAGTCAGGTTGGCGCCTAGCTGGGTGTAACAGTCAAAGGTATACAGAATCGAGTGGGAGTAAGAGTAATTGTTCGGCGCCAACTGAGCTTCAATGTCAGGCAACGAGATGTAACGGCCAAAACGCAAGTCCGCGCCTTTTGCCAGTTTTGGAAAGTAAAGGTCCACGTAGAACATCACTGGGTCATAGCCGTATTGAGCATTTTTCACCAACAACTGCTGGCTCAGGATGCCATGCGAAGTGGTGAATCTGTAGTCCTGTCCGTAGAGATTCGTCAGCCGGAAACCCCAGTCGAAGTGATCGGTCTGCGTTGTATCCGCAAGCCTCTCCGTGTAGAGCGCCAACTGATCGAGCACAATGGTATTGGGAAACTCATCATAGGCCGAGGGCATGTTCGCGGCGATACCCTTGCTGGCGTTGCCGCGGTTGTTGGTGGATCCGTTGGCGCCGATGGCCGCCCATCCGTACCACTTGATTCTGCTCAATTTGGCAGGATCGCCGCCATCGATCGCCGTTTGCAACATATAGGACTGGTAATCCGGGGCGCCTATCTCTTGTGTGCCACCAATCGGCCAGTCGGATGCCGGAAATGGTGGCGAAGCGATCGGACCTGGCGTGCCGCGGCGCTTGGGCGCATTGGGATCTGCTGCCGTGGTGTTCGTCCAGTCGGCGAGATACGCCTTGCCCCAGCGCGTGAAGAATCCCGGCTTGATCTTGGCCGGCACAGCTTCCGGAGCCGGCGTGGCCTGCCCATTGCCGTCTGCGGGAGGCGCATAGCAATACATTG
>CAVZNE010000388.1:0-8538 GCA_963776445.1 Terriglobales bacterium | reverse complement strand
GGAGCAGCGCCAGGAGGCGCTGGCGCGCGGCATCCGTTTCATGGAATGGACCTTTGACCCGCTGGAAATCAAGAATGCATTTCTCAATATTCACAAACTGGGAGCGATCGTTCGCAGTTACGAAGTGAATTTCTACGGCTTGACCACATCCCGGCTGCAAGGCGGCCTGCCCTCGGACCGGCTCGTGGCCGAGTGGCAGATGGATGCGCCGCGCGTGCAAGACATTCTTGCGGGCCGCATGCCAGCATTGCAGAATATTGAGGAACGCATCGTGGTCCCCACCGCCATCTATGAGTGGAAGGCCAGCGAAGCCGGCAGAGAGCGAGCACTCGCCGTTCTGTTGGAGAATCGCCGCAAGTTTCAACAGGCATTTGCCCAGGGTTTAGCCGTAGTTGGCTTCGTCCGGGATGCAGAAGGAAATGGAATCTTCGAGCTGGGGAGTTTTTCCCAGCCCTAACCTGCTCTAGCCCCAAGGAATAAAAGGCCTATGAAAATCGATGCAATCATTCTGCGCGAACTGCACTTGCCGCTGGTGCGCCCTTTTGAAACCAGCTTTGGCGTTACCAAAGAGCGGCGGGTTGTGCTGGCCGAGGTCAAGTCAGATGGGTTGACCGGCTGGGGCGAATGTACCGTGGGAGAGAAGCCGTTCTACTCGGCAGAGTGGACGGATAGCGCCTGGATGGTGATCGTGCAGGAGCTAGGGCCGATGCTGCTGGCAACACCGCCCGAGCACGGCGGCCAGTGCCCGCGCATCTTTCGCCAAGTGCGTGGGAACCACATGGCCAAGGCCACATTGGAAAACGCCATTTGGGATATCGAGGCGCAGCGCGAAGGCGTTTCGCTCTCGCGGCTGCTGGGCGGGGTTCGCGATTCGATTGCATGCGGCGTTTCGCTGGGCATTCAACCGTCAATTCCAGAACTAATGTCGATTATCGAGCGGGAACTGGCGGCCGGGTATCAGCGCATCAAGCTCAAGTGCAAACCGGGTTGGGATGTGGAAGTCTTCGCGGCGGTGCGCAATCGCTGGCCAGAGATCACGCTCAGTTGCGACGCCAACTCCGCATACCGGCTCAGAGACGCGGATCATCTGGTCACCTTTGACGCCTTCGATCTGCTGATGATCGAGCAGCCTTTGTGGCACAACGATTTCTACTATCACTCGATGCTGCAAAAGCGGCTGAATACGCCCATTTGCCTGGACGAATCGATCCATAACCGGCGCGATGCGCTGGCGGCCATCGAGATGGAGTCGTGCCGGATCATCAACCTCAAGCTGGGCCGCGTGGGCGGCTTCTCCGAGGCCATCGCCGTACACAACGCTGCGCAGGAGCGCGGCATTCCGGTGTGGTGCGGCGGAATGCTGGAGACGGGCGTGGGCCGGTCGCACAACATTGCGCTGTCTTCTCTGGAGAACTTTACCCTGCCCGGCGACGTTTCCGCCTCAGCCCGCTACTGGGCAGACGATATCATCGAGCCCGAAGTGACGGTTTCTTCGAAGGGCGAGATCGCCGTGCCCGATGCGCCCGGCCGCGGCTACGAGGTGCGTACCGATCTGGTGGAGAGGCTCTCGGTGCGCAAAGAGAAGATCCTCGCCCAGGTAGCGGGATAGGGTCGATTTGCCGGTGCGTCCTTGGTGAGGCTGGTGGAATCGCTCTGTGACGGGCGATTCCATCAGCCTTTTTGTTTGTCCTTGTGTCCCCAACTGAAACGGCGGCCCACGATGGCCTTCACGATCCAGTGATCGGTGGCGGCGGAAATGTACTGCTTCAAGACCACTCCTTATCGGGTTAGGGAAGGTCTTGTATGGAACATAGTTCTGCTTGCAAAGATCAACCGGCTGATCTGTCGATGAATTCCGGTGGGGTTTGGTCGCAGGCGGATGCCGCGCATTGATGGAATGGATACCATGCTGAAAAAGTTTTCCTAAGGAAGATTAACTGCTTGACTTTATTACAGGAAACGATGTTTCCTGTGAGTACTGAATCTGCTTACCCCAGAGGGAGGCCCATGATGAGGGTCTCCGTTTGCGCTATGACAAGGGGAGCGGCCTAGACGTATATCAGGATCAGATGCACCGGTTTGGCTGTCAGCTTCCGGCGTCTGGCGAGCATGGGCTTCTGATACCGTCGAGCACCATTCCTCAGTTTGTTTACGACTCCAACTTTGGATGACATTCCAAAAGGTGCATGCCTGGGGGAGACGTGTTCAAGCGAAGCGTAGATATCGTCTTGGCGGGATTGCTGTTGATCATTGCGCTTCCATTCCTTGCTCTTGCCGCAATCGGGATCAAGTTGGATTCGGCAGGCCCGGTGATCTTCCGCCAGGTTCGTGTGGGTCGGAGATTCAGAAGCTTCCAGCTCTTGAAGCTGCGAACCATGCGCACTTCGGACGGCGGCCCAGCTTATACCTTCGGCGCCGATCCGCGCATCACACGAATGGGGCGCAGTTTGCGCCGGTACAAATTTGACGAGTTGCCCCAACTGTGGAATGTGCTGCGCGGGGAAATGAGCCTGGTGGGTCCTCGCCCCGTGATTCCCGAGTTGACCCATGAGTTCAAGCAGGAATATGACCATCTGCTGTCGGTTCGGCCAGGCCTGACTGACCCGGCTACTCTCAAGTACTTTTGCGAGAGTGATGTTCTGGCTCTGGTTCCCGATCCACTTCAGTACTTCAAGACGGTGGTGACACCGGACAAACTGCGCATCTCGCAGGCCTACCTGGAACGCGCCAACCTGGCGAGCGACCTGAGCGTAATGGCGGGCACGGCACTGGTTCTGCTTTCCTTTTTGTGGAGACCGTGTTTCAACCAGCCGGTTGAAGACGGAGTCCCCGTACCCTTTCTTTCAGCCTTCGTCCGCAGAAGGAAAGTGCAGACGATGATTGAAGATGCTGCGATAACGGGGCCGGCTGAGTTGCTGGCCGCCGCAGTGGGGAACAGCGGCAGATTAGGGTACGGTGACAGTCGTTTTGCGTATCGGCATTTCAGACAGGAACGGGGGCCCAGAGAATGGGATCGAGAACGCTTCAGGCTTTAAGACCCCTATCTGCCGGTATCCGCCAACGGGCGCATGGGATTGCTCATACGCGCCGTGCGTACCGCGGGCTTGGTGCGCTGTTTTTCATGCACGGGGAATAATGGGTAGCGGACCTGCGGTCTATGTGTGTCGCCTGTCACTTCTCCAGGAGAGTGCGAACTTGCTATGATTGTGGGCGAAAAATGAGAGGCCGTCCACGTGTGTTGAACGGCAAGGAGCCCACAATGTCCGAAGTGTACGCATACAGCACCATTCCCGCGAAGATCCTCTTGCCCATTGATTTCAGCCCATCCTCCCACTTGGCCCTGGAACAGGCCACGGTGCTTGCCCAGCATTTTCATGCCGAAGTCATTCTTGTAAACGTGATTCCCGAGGACGCAAATCTTGAGAATGCGAAGAAAGAGGCGGAGGCCCATTTTGCGATTTCTCTGGCCGGTTTGGCCGCCAAAGGCATCAAGGCTAGCTCCAGTGTCGAAATCGGAAACGACATCGCTGGCAGCATCCTGGATGTGATTGAGCGCGAGAATATCGACATGATCGTGATCTCGACGCACGGCCTCACCGGTTGGCATCCCCTGGTGTTCGGTTCGATCGCCGAGAAGCTGATTCGCCTGGTTCACATTCCGCTCCTGCTGGTGCGCACGGAAAAGCCCGAGAGCAGCGCAAAGGTTGGGTCGGGACGATTGATGGAATGGTGGTAGGTTAGAGCAGTTCTACAAAGGGCGAACGCCGGCATTCAGTCCGGCGTTCGCCCTTGTATTATGCGATCTCTTCATCTGTGAGCCAATCGCATGATTTCTGCTTCGCATCGCAGGAATCATGCAACGATCTGGTCAGAAAATCCTTCTACTGTGCGTCGCGCACGCAGCGGAATCCCGCGCCGCCGGAACGATCGTAGCCGGGCGCCATCAAGAGTAGCTTGCTGTGTTCATCGTTCCGCCAAGCCTGGGCAAAATATCAAGCGGAGTCTTGCGGCTTCATACACCCGGGAGCAGGAATCTGCTGCCCTCTGGCTGAAAACTGCGTGCCCTGCGCCGGCGCTGCTCCTGCCAGAATCCCAAGACCGATTGTGCGAGACATGGCTTGCGCCTTCCCCTTTTCAAATTGGCCCGGCCAAAGAGGGCTAGGAAATAGCGGCGTTATTAAGCGTGCGCTGCCAGGAATGTTTCAACCTCGGCTCTGGATGGCATGGAGGCCTGCGCTCCACGGCGGGTGACGGAGATGGCCGCAGCGGCGGAGGCAAAGCGCGCCGCCGACCATGGGTCGTTGCCTTCAAGTAGCGCCACGGCAAAAGCGCCGTTGAAGCAGTCGCCTGCGCCGACCGTATCCACGGCCTCAACCGGGAAGGGCGGCACCCAGGCAGCCTTCCCTCCGGCGACTGCCACATAGGAGCCCTCGGCGCCACGCTTGAGCACCACGCCGCTGAGCCCTTTCGCCAGCAAGCGCTTCGCGCCTTCCTCGGGCTTCAGGGTTTCACCCAGATAAAGAGCGGCTTCGGTTTCATTGGGAGTGAACCATGCGACCTGGTTCCAGATTGCATCGGGCAGCGGCGCGGCCGGCGCGGGATCGAGCATCACCGGAACGCCCGCTTCCGCGCAGAGAGCGAGGATATGACTGACGGTTTCAAGAGGCACTTCCAACTGGCAAAGCACCATGCCCGCGGAGCGGATCAACGTGGACTGACGATCGACGGCAGCGCAATCCACCTTGCCGTTGGCGCCGGGGACCACGACGATGCTGTTTTCGCCGCTGTCGGCCACAAACATGGGGGCCAGACCGGAGGAACCAGCCACGCGCGCCATGGCGGCTGTCTGTACGCCCGCGCTGGCGAGATTGTCGAGCAAGGCCTCCCCGTAGGCATCTTCGCCCACCATGCCTACCATGTCGGTTGGATAGCCGAGGCGTGCAGCGGCTACGGCCTGATTGGCGCCCTTGCCGCCGGGAGTGGATTCAAAGCTCGTACCGATGAGGGTCTGGCCGATCTGCGGAATCTGCCTGGTACGGGTGACCAGGTCCATGGTGACGCTGCCTACGATAACGATGGGTTTGCGAATGCTGCTCATGATTCAGACCTCAGACTTAGTAAAGAGGAGCGAGGGCTACGGTGGTGAGCCCCAGCGCAAAAAAGACAAACATGAAAAACAACAGCAGCTTGGCCGAGCGAGGCGCTCCGGCAAACTCGCGCCACACAAAGACGCCCCAGCAGGCCGAGACCATGGTAGCGCCCTGACCGATGGAGTAGGAGACGGCAGGGCCCACAAGATGGGCTCCGGAGGCAAGAAAGTTGGCCACAGAACCGGTGCACCAGATGGCTCCGCCCAGCGCTCCCGCCATGTGCCAGCTCAAGGGCGCGCGCCAATAGTCGGCGCCGTTCACGCGAGGCTTGCCATCCAGAGGCTTGGCCATGAGCAGTAGGTTGGCCGGGATAGTGGAAAGCAGCACGCCGATGGCAAAAAAGAATGCCACGGCGTAGGGACCGGGAGAGGGCTTGCCGGGAGTGCCGCTGAGGGCTTGGGCAACCAGCGGATAGAAGCAGCCCATCAGCACGCCGGCCAGCAGGCTGAGGACGATGCCGCGGGTCGTGGCGGCCTTGGCCGAGGCCTCGCGCTGGCGATAGGCTGCGGCGTCAAGAACGATGGCCACGACGACCAGGGCGACTCCGCCAAACAGCAGCAGAGGATTGCCGGCGGGGCTGACCAGGTAGCTTGAAACCGCTCCTACGACCAGCGCCAGGCCGATTCCGACCGGGAAGGCGACGGCCAAGCCAGCTACGTCGATGGCCGCTACCAGAAGCAGATTGGCAACGTTGAAGACCACGCCGCCGCAGGCCGCAAAGAGGATGGGAGCAAGCGGAGCATGAGCCACGGCTTGCAGAAAGGGCTGTCCGGCATGGCCCATACTGCCCGCGGTGATTCCCCAGAAGATTGCGCCGGCAGCCAGTCCGAATGCGTAATCCCAATAAAGAAGCTGGAAGCGAAAGCGCGGGCACATCTTGAGCGTGTTAGCCCACGAACCCCAGCAGAGCATGGTGAGGATCATGAGAAATAGTGCGGCTTGATAGGTTGCAGGTAGAACCATCGGCGTTGCCCCCATTCACAGAGCTATGCGTGCAAACATCGAACCATAACGCCTCAGACTATGTGGACGCAAATGGCGCGCGATTCGCTGTGTTGCTGATTGGTTACGAAATTCGTCAGCGGCACAGCCGATTATTGCCGGGCTGCCTTAACTGCTTCGATCAGCGCCGGAACCACTTCAAAAAGATCGCCGACGATGCCATAGTCTGCTAGCTCGAAGATAGGCGCGTCGGGGTCCTTGTTGATGGCCACCACGCATTTCGAGCCCTTCATGCCGACCAGATGCTGAATGGCTCCGGAGATGCCGATGGCCAGGTAGAGTTTGGGCGCGACGGTATGGCCCGAACTGCCTACCTGCCGTTCAATCGGCAGCCAGCCGCTGTCGCAGATGGGCCGCGAGGCGGCCAGTTCCGCGTCCAGCGCAGTTGCCAGTTCCTGGACGAGGGGAATGTTCGCAGCGTCCTTGATGCCGCGGCCCACACTCACGATCCGTTGCGCCGAACCCAGGTCCACGGTCTGCGTACCGCCGCGGAAGGGCTCGCTGGGGCGTGTGCGGATCTGGGCCGAGTCGAGGGTGGGCGTAAAAGTGCTCATATCGGCGAGGCTTGCACCTGGGATTAGTTCCTCCGCACCGAAAGCGCCGGCTTGCACGGAGAGAAAGCACGGGCCTTCGCCGGAGTGCCGATAGACGCCGTTGACGCGGCCTTGCAGCAGTTGGCGCGTGAAGACCGGCCCTGCGCCGATGTCGATCACGTCGCCGATGAGTACCTGGCCGAAGCGAGCGGCCAGCGCGGGTGCGTAGTCGCGGACCTGGTAGGTATGCGGAAAGACCACGTAAGTGGGGCACGCTTCTTCGATGAGTTGTTGCAGAGCCAGGGTGAAACCGTCCGCAGTGTAGCGGGCCAGGAGCGGGTGCTCCACGGTCACCACTTTGTTGAGAGGCCAAGCCGCAATCTCGTCCGCAAGGGATTCGGTTTCGGATCCAACCACGACGGCGCTTACAGGTTGGCCGAGTTGCTCTGCAAGGTGCTGCGCGGCAGAGAGCGCTTCCCAACCGATGCGGCCGATGCGGCCTTGCTGCTGTTCCAGTACGACCAGAATGCCGCTCATAGGACGCGCACCTCGAACTTCAGCTTCTCCACCAGCGCCGCCGCAATTTCCCTGGGTGTGCCGGTGAGCATCTGCGTGGACTTTTGTTTTTGCGGAAGTGAGACCCGCTCCAGCAGCACGGTGGGCGTCGAGTCCATGGCGAGTTCCGCAGCGGTCATCAAGCGCACCTCTTTGGATTTGGCGCGCTTGATGCCCATCAGTGTGGCGTAGCGCAGCTTGTTGCCGCCGGACTGAATGGTAAGGACCACCGGAGTGGGCAACTCGACAAATTGGAACCAGCCCTCCTCCAGTTCGCGCTTCACCTTGAGGCCGGTCTCGGTTTTTTCGACGTGAAGGATCAGCGAGGCGTGGGGCAGGCCAAGCAGTTCGGCCACAATCACGCCGGTCTGTCCCAGGCCCAGGTCCTCCGACTGCAAACCGGCGAGGACGAGGTCGGGATTCTCTGGCTGGATGGCGGCCGCCAGCAAGCGTGCCACCCCCAGGGCATCGCGCTGGCCGAGATCGTCGCAGACGATGTGAAGGCCGCGGTCTGCGCCTTTGGCCAGGGCCTCGCGGAGTGTGGCGCTCACGCGCTCCGGGCCGGCGCTGAGCACGATCACTTCGCCGCCATGCTTCTCTTTGAGTTGCAGCGCCTCTTCCAGCGCATAGGCGTCGGGCTCATTCAACGCGAACTGAAGGCCGGATTCTTCAATCCATTTCCCGGCTGCGTCGATGCGGACTTGCGCATCGCGTTCCGGAACCTGTTTGATGGCGACGACGATCTTCATATTCTTTTGCTCTCTTGCATCTTAGCTGCTGCCGTCCTCTGGCAATCCGCGAGCTGCCAACTGGGCAATATCCAGCAACTGCGGCGCGCTTTCGCCGCTGGCCGTCAGCGCATCCCGGAGCATGGTATCGCAGAAAGGGCAAGCGGCGGCGACAGTCTGCGCCCCCGTTGCAGCGAGTTCCTGGGCGCGGTTGTGGCTGATGCGTTCGCCGGATTCCTCGCCAAGGAAAGCGAGGCCGCCGCCTGCTCCGCAACAGAAGCTGCGTTCATGATTGCGTGGGGCTTCGATCAGGTTGCCGGCGCGAGCCACAACCGCGCGTGGCTGGTCGTATATGTCGCTATAGCGGCCCAGGTAGCACGGATCGTGGTAGACGATCTTTTCCTCGGTCCCTTGCTTGGGGAGCCTGTCCGCAAAGCGGGCCAGAAACTCGCTGTGATGCTCGACCTCGGGCGGGGTGCCATACTCCTTCCAGTCTTCCTGAATCGTCCGCACGCAATGGGGGCAGATCGAAACGATCTTCTTCACACGGTTTTGCGCCAGGATTTCGAG
>CAVZNE010000387.1:0-4025 GCA_963776445.1 Terriglobales bacterium | reverse complement strand
TCGATTACGACAACGATAGTTGGCTGGATCTCTTTATGGTTAACGGCAATTCTATCCCGAGGTAGACCAGCACGACTGGGGCCGACCTTCGCCCAGCGGCCGCTCTTGTTCCATAACGTCCCAGACGCGAATGGAAAAGGACGGCAGTTTGTCTACATTCCGCCAGTGAAGGGTTCCGGTCTGGCGGATGTTATCCCTGCACGCGGAGCAGCCTTCGGCGATCTGTTCAATGACGGCAAGATCGATGTAATTATCAATCCTATCGACGGCCCTCCGGTGCTGTTGAAGAACGTGAATCCCGACCACCACCATTGGATAGAAATGAAGTTGGTGGGCGGATCGAAGAGCCCGCGCGACGCAACCTGCGCCACGGTTTATTTGAAGGCCAATGGCGTGCGCATGCGCCAGGATGTACTTTCAAGCGGCAGCTATATCTCGTCGAACGACAGGCGCCTGCATTTTGGGCTGGGAGATGCCACCGACGCCGGAACGGCTGAGATCCACTGGCCTTCCGGCGTAAAGGAGATAGTGAAGATTCCCGCGGTTGACCGTATATATACCGTCACCGAAGGCCATGGAATAACCGGAACTCTGTGCGGAGGCAAACCTTGCGCCGCGCCCGCTGCGCCAGACCCGATGGCCCTGACATCCGGAGTGCAATAGAGGAGCAAGCAAGCAGTGCGCAGCTGGGAATACTCGATCGGTTCACGGTGATGTTCGTTTCTAATAGGTTCTGTATTTGTTTCAGCAGGAGGACGCTCTCTTTATGCTTCGTGTGAGTTGGACTTTGCTTATCTTTGCGGGCGAGCTTCTTATTGCTCAGGGACAACAGGCGAGGACTTCTGTTGCATCGATAGAATCACTGATTCATACTCAGCAGTACGATCAAGCCTTGCAGGCTGCCGAGTCCGGCCTGAAAGCAACGCCCAAGGATTTTCGCCTTTGGACGCTGGAAGGGATCATCTTTTCAATCAAGGGCAATAGTCCGGATGCGTTGACCGCTTTTGATAAGGCACTGACCCTTTCTCCAGACTTCGCGCCGGCACTCAAAGGTGAAGTGCAGCTTCTCTATCAGGCAGGCGACAAGCGCACACTCCCACTTCTCAAGAGAATATTGAAGGCCGATCCGAAAGATCAGACCGCGTATGAGATGCTCGCGACACTGGAGAGAAAGCAGGACGACTGCCATGCTGCGATTGGCCATTTCCTTCTAAGCACAGAAGTGATCCAGACGCATCCTCACTCGCTGGAAGCCTATGGTTACTGCCTGATGCAGACAGAGCAATTGCAAGAGGCGATTCCTGTCTTCGAGCGGCTAGCAGCCTTACTGCCGGATCGCTCCTATCCAAAATACGACCTTGCGGTGATCCTAGTCAGTTCGAAACAGAACGAGGCCGCGCTCAAGGTACTTGATCCACTACTCACGGACGACCAGAAAGACCCGGATATTCTCAGTTTGGCGTCGCAGGCTTATGAGGCAACAGGCAATACACCCAAGGCCGTCGCCCTGCTTCGCCAGGCAATCGTTCTGAGTCCTTCCACTGCAGACTTCTATGTTTCCTTTGCTACTCTCTGTCTGGATCATGACTCATTTCGGGTGGGGATTGACATGATCAATGCCGGCCTTCGCTACATTCCCGGCACCGCATCGCTTTATCTTTCGCGCGGCCTGCTCTATGCTCAGCTTGCGCAGTACGATGAAGCAGAAGCTGACTTCAACAAGGTAGAACAACTTGATTCAGCCCAAAGCCTCGGTTCCTATGCCGTGGACCTGGCCGACATGCAGCAGAACAATCCAGAACATGCGCTATTGAAAGTGCGTTCGCAGCTCAAAGATCATCCGGAGAGCCCACTGCTGCATTCGCTGCTTGCCCAGTTGCTCTTGAATCAAACCCCACCGGTCGATAGTCCGGAGTTCAAGGAAGCGATGGAGTCTGCTTTGCTGGCCGTGAAGATGAAGCCGGACCTCGTGGGTGCGAGGGACCTGCTGGCCAGCATGTACATGCGTTCTGAGCAATACAATCTGGCTGTCGAACAATGCCGGGTTGCGCTTCAGTATGCTCCCACCGATGAAACCGCCGCCTATCATCTGGTCATGGCTCTGCGTCATTCCGGACAAGGTAATGACGACGAAATGAGAGCGCTTGTGAAGCGCCTTTCGGAGATGCATCAGGCATCGCTAAAGCACGAGACTGACAGAAAACGATACAGGCTTGTCGTGCAGGAAAATGCGTCTCCTAAGTAGCACAGCATCACTCGTTCACTTCTGCATTTGAACCTCAATTGCTGGTGTTTATAAAGCTGTACCTCGCCAAAACTCCATCCAGACGCATAGAGGGCCTGATTTACGAATTTGGAGAAGGGGTTGTGCTGGATTCTCGACTCGAACGAGGGGCTTGGTGAACTCACACCGTCACGAAGGTACTACCAAACTGGTGGCGAAGGATTGGCAGGCACAGCTCTCTCGCAGTTTTACTTCGGCACAGTGGAATTATTTCGTAGCAGCAGATCAGGCAGCCAAGTCGTAGCGATGATGGAGACCGCCCAGCCTTGGCATCGATATGACGCTGTAACCTACTTCGGGATTCTTCTCTGCCTCTCGGCCGGCAGGCGTTCCCTTCGCCAGCGCAAGATGCTTGCGGTCCTCATGGTAATAACAGACATAATCTTTCATGAGGGCGGGAGAGAAGTTGGCCGCGACTTGGATTTCTACAATCTGGACGCCTGTGCCTCGCCAAAATTCCATCCGGATGTGAGGAGGGACTGTTTCGGGAAAGTCAACGAAAGGCATAGATAAATCTCCAGAGGAAATCAATCAGGGCTTCAGTGACTGTAGTCGATTTTGTTCCTGTCAAAGCACCCCAGAGCCACAACGTTCAACAGAGTCCAGCACGTTAGCGGTAAGCCTTTCAATCAAAAGCAGTTATTTTCTCCATTTTTCAACAGGCTTCAATAAATCGTTTGATCTGTTTTGGGAGCAGAGGGCCGGGGGTTCGAATCCCTCCGCCCCGACCAGCTTAACTTGTTGATAATTAAAGCTATATTTACCATTTCGGCCACGCATCTGCTTTTTGCCTCACCATCACTGTGGTAAAAACTGTGGCGCCCCCAGCCACAGCCAGTGCACTGCTCCGTATACTGCTATTGCACTACACTGACACATTTTCCGAGTCATAAATTTCCTGGCAGGCCAAAAGGACGAAGGCATGCACCCTCGCAAATTATTCCTGAACTCAACTGCAGGTTTTGCTCTATTCCTGTCAATCCTCCCCGGCTCGGTCCTTGCAGAAAGCACTTCACGGGGCGCGGGAACCGACCACATCCTCGTCACGGAGTCGGGAGACAGCTACCGCATGGTGAATCGTGCGATCGGCGCGAAGTGGTCTGCTGCAGAGGGAAGAGTCTCTGCCCTGACAGTGATGGACCGCTTGCATGGAACAGAGCTTCCCGTTGCCGCGCCTTTCGCGATTCTTCTGAAAGATGGAACCGTCTGCGCCGCTGGCAACATGAAGCTCGCCGGCCGGCCAGCCCGGCGCGAACTCGCTCCGCAGCCGGATTCATCGCGCTTCGCCGACCGGCTGCATGGTGAAGCGTTCGACTTCCCGCTGGAAAGCAGCGATCATGCCCTGCACGTAGTTTGGTCGCTCATTCTTCTCGATAACTCGACTTATATCCGGCAGGTTCTCACCATTTCCGCGGCTGGGCAGGACGTTCCAATCAGCCGGGTGGAACTTATCGATCTGCTTCTACCGGAAGCGCATGTAAGTGGATCGGTAAAGGGTTCGCCGATTGTGGCTGGAGATTGGTTCCTCGGCTTCGAGCATCCGCTGTCGGAGAGCAAAGTTACAGGCGGCCGGGCCACCGCCTGGATGGATCGCGACCTCCCGCTGCGGGCAGGTCAGTCGATCACTTACTCGTCGGTCATTGGAGTTGCGCGCACCGGGCAGACGCGGCGCGACTTTCTTGCCTATGTGGAACAGGAGCGGGCACACCCTTACAGAACGTTTCTGCACTATAACTCCTGG
>CAVZNE010000386.1:0-8504 GCA_963776445.1 Terriglobales bacterium | reverse complement strand
AAAAAAAAATTGGGCGCAGGCTTCTTGGCCGGGCTGGAAACGCCCATGCTCATCAGGAAAAAGCTGAAACCCTTGCGCAGCGCGTCGAGCATGCTCATGTTCAAGTTCCTTTCCGTCCCTGTATGGTTCGTTTGCGGCACATCGAGCGGCCAAGGGTCGCAAGGCCGCATCACTTCGACTGAGCCGCCATTTTCTGTTGTTTCACGGGAGGTGCCGCCGCCGCGGGCGCTTGCAGCGGCTCGCCGCGCAGAATCTCCACAGCGGCCGGCGGCAGCGGCTTGTCGGCGTTGGCCAGCAGCAGGCTCACCTGCCACATCTGCGTCTCAGTCAGCACCTGGTTGTAGGCCGGCATGCCGGTCAGCCGGATGCCGTTGGCCACCTTCCAGTAGGTCTCGCCGGGCGGGTCGTCGCTGACGCCGACCATTGTCTCCGCTCCATGGTGGTGAGCCTCCCACAGCGGGGGCGCATCGGGAAACATGTGCGCGCCAAACGAGGAGGGCTTGCCGTGAAAGCCGTGGCAGGCGGCGCACTGGTCGCGGTAGATCTGAGCGCCCGCCACCAGGTTGTTTTCATCGGCATGGAAGGGCGGATTCTTGACCATCTCGCGGCCGATGCGCGCTTGCAGCGGAACGCTGGTAAACAACTGCTCGCGAGGCAGAGGCGGGTCGGAGACGGCCACCGGCGGCTTGCCAAACTGGAACCACGTCAGCACCGCAAGCGGCGTCAGAATCACACCGAGGACGATTCCCAGCAAAATACGGCCCATATTCTCCGCAGCCTCCAATGACCTTCATCGTAAGACATCGGCCGCCCTTGATCCTTGTGTTTTATCCAAGAGCAATATTTACTGAACAAGATGCTCCGGATTTGGGACTGTTTGGCCCATACCGCATCGGCAACCGCCGGTCGCGGCCTTTTCCTGTGCATCAACTAGGAGTCCCCCCTGGCAGATCATTCGAAGATGCGATTAGGCCGCAAAGCCATCAAGACCGATACCCGCACCCTGGCGCTGGGCGACTACCTGACGCCAGCCCTGCCGCCACCGCCGCCCGCGGCCGACTGGACCAAGGGAATCACCTCCTGGGGCACGATGCTCAACGACACACTGGGCGACTGCACCATTGCCGGCGTGGCTCATGCCGTGCAGGTGTGGTCCGTCAACACCGGCCGCGAGGTCTCCGTCCCCGACGCCACCGTTGAAAAGTACTACGAACTTTGGAACGGCTATGCGCCCGGCAATCCCGCCACCGACAGCGGCGGCGTGGAACTGGACGTCTTGAACGACTGGCAAAAGCAGAACTTCGACGGCCACAGCCTGCTGGCCTTTGCCGATCCCAAAACCTCCAACCTGGTTGAGATTCACCAGTCCATCGCCCTTTTCGGTGGCGTCTACATCGGCCTGGCACTGCCGGTCACGGCGCAAAAGCAGAATGTGTGGGACGTAGTGTCCAGCGGCGGCGCCAATGCCAAAAAGGGCAGTTGGGGCGGCCACTGTGTCTTTGTGCCCAAGTATGACCAGAAGGGCTTTACCTGCATTACCTGGGGTGGGTTGAAGACCATGACCCTGGCTTTCTGGAAGAAGTATTGCGACGAGGCCCACACCCTGCTCGGACAGAACTGGCTTACCGACAAGGGCGCACCCAACGGCTTCGACCAGGCTCAGCTTCTGGCCGATCTGAAGGCCATCAAGTAGGGCTTTTCGAGCCTATTTTGCTCGCTCTGCGTCCAAACCGGAAGCGGGTCACACCCAAGCCTCCCCCCAAGGTGGTTTAATACCTATTGGGGGGAGCGCTGCCTACACCGGTGGTGTGCTTCCGTACTGCCGTGGAGGTATCCCGAAACCGATGGTTTCTTTTCGCCGTATTGCCCTTCTGCTGGCGCTGGGTCTGCCAGCTCTGCAAGCCGTTCAGGCCCAAAGCTCGAGCAGCAACCCCGCAACCCCTGATCAGGCGCAACCGCCTGCCGCACAATCCCAACCGCAGGTCAGCGTGCAGGCCCGCATCCGGGCTCGCCGCGAACAACGCCGCGCTGCTGCCATTCGCGAAGCCTACGGGCACCGCGATGAGGTCTACATCGGCGGTGGTTATGCACGGACCAAGGCCGGCCCACCTCAGAAAGTCAACCTGTACAACTGGGATGGCGGCCTTACCCGCTACTTTGACGACCGTCTGGGCGTAACCGTCGATGCCCGTGGCAACTATGGCACCCCCTTTGTGGGCCTCAACACGGCCACCGACAGCGCCATCACCAAGCCCTCCATCAGCGAATACACCGTCATGGCGGGACCCACCTACCGCTTTTATCTGCAGCCCAAGTACTCCATCGCCGGCCGCGTCATGGCCGGGTATGCGTACGGAAAGTTCTCCGGCGACACCGGCGGCAACACGGCCCTCGCCCAGCAACTCGGCCTCTATCCGGATGGGTCCACCTACGCCGCCAGCGCCAGTATGGCTGTCGAGTACAACCTGACCCCGAATGTTGGCCTGCGCCTTGCGCCGGAGTATTACCTCACCGGCTTCAACTCCACGCAGCAGAACGGCCTGGGCTTTACGTCCGGTCTCGTCTACCGCTTCGGCAAGAAGTAAAGAAGCAGGGAACAGGGAACAGTTTGTTCTCTCGGCTTCCAAGGAACAAAGCAAGGCGCGGGCTTCGGCTCGCGCCTTGCTGTCTTTTGCCCCAGTTCGGAGTCAAAATCCGAGCAGCAGTGCTTTCCAACAGATTTTGCAGCGTCCACCCCGTTCCTCGTGTCTAATAAAGGCGATCGACACTTTCCCCGTGCGAGGTCATCCATGCTCATCGGCAAACCGCCGGAGTTTCCCTCCTCCGCCATCACGCCCCAGGACCAGTACCTCAACCGCCGCCGTTTTCTGCGCGGAGCCGCATCCACCGCCGTGGCCGTGGGTGCTGCCGCCCTGGGCGCCGAGCGCTTGGCTGAAGTGCTTTCGCCGCGTATCGCCGCGCAGGCCGGGACCCAACTGCAAACCGTCAAGAGTCCCCTCACCACCACCGGCGAAACCTTGACCAGCCTCAAGGACGTGACCACCTACAACAACTTCTATGAGTTCGGCGTGGACAAGGACCAGCCGGCGCAGAACGCGGGCCGCCTGCCCACGCGGCCCTGGACGGTGCGCGTGGACGGCATGGTGAAGAAGCCACAGACCTTCGACATCGAGGCGCTGCTCAAACTGCGCCCGCTGGAGGACCGCGTCTATCGCCATCGCTGCGTCGAGGCGTGGAGCATGGTGATTCCCTGGGTAGGCTATTCGCTGGCGGAGTTCATCAAGCAGTGCGAGCCGCTCGCGTCGGCCAAGTATGTCCAGTTCCTCTCCTACTACGACAAAAAGGTGGAGAAGTGGGCTTCCTCGACTTCGATCTTTTGGCCCTACTCCGAGGGGCTGCGCATGGACGAGGCCATGCACCCGCTGGCGCTGCTCACCTTTGGCCTCTACGGCGAGGTGCTGCCCAACCAGAACGGCGCTCCCATCCGTATCGTGGTTCCGTGGAAGTACGGCTTCAAGTCCGCCAAGTCGATTGTGGCGGTGCGCTTTCTGGACAAGGTTCCGCCGACGACGTGGAACGATCAGGCGCGCAGCGAGTACGGCTTTTACTCCAACGTGAACCCCAATGTGGACCATCCCCGCTGGAGCCAGAAGACCGAGCGCCGCATCGGCCAGCCCTTCTACGCCCAGCGCCGCACCACGCTCCTGTTCAACGGCTACGCCGATCAGGTGGCCTCGCTCTACAACGGCATGGACCTGCGCAAGTTCTTTTAGAACAGGGAGAAGGGAACAGGGAATAGCTTCAAGCTTGTTGCGTCTCTGGAATCAAGCTAACTTGCTATCTTGCTATCTCGCTAACCCGCTGACTCGCTAACTATGAAACGATCGACCCTCATCTCGCTGAAGACTCTCACCTGGCTGGCCTGCCTGTGGGAAATTGCGCTGCTGGTCTACGGCGCGGTCACCAATACGCTGGGCCCGGACCCGAGCGCCACAATCGCGCTCAAGACGGGCTACCTGACGTTGCTGCTGCTGACCATCTCGCTGGCCATTACGCCTGTGCGCCGGCTTTTCCCGCGCCTCAGTTGGCTCATCAAGTTCCGCCGCCTGCTGGGCCTCTTCGCGTTCTTCTACGCCACGGTTCACATGCTCACGTACGTCGCGCTCTATTCGGGATTCGACGTGAACGCGATGGCCGCCGACATCGCCAAGCGCCGCTTCATCACCATCGGCGTGGCCGCCTGGCTGCTGCTCGTGCCGCTGGCGCTGACCTCCACCAACTGGGCCATCCGCAAGCTGGGCGGCAAGCGCTGGAACCGCCTGCACAAGCTGGTCTACGTGGCTGCTGTTTTTGGCGTGATTCACTACTGGTGGCAGGTCAAGCCCGGCGTGCGGACGCCGTTGACCATCACTGTGGTTCTGGCGGTGTTGCTCATGGCGCGGCCAGTGCTTTCCTACATGCAGGCGCGCAAACTGCGCACGGCCTGACGCGGCGTCTCTGCCTGCCGCCGGAAATCAGAAGAGCGTGAGCGGCAATTCCTCGGCGCGGGGGGAGCGCTCGTGGCCCTTCAGTTTGGGATCGCTGACTCCGATGCTTTCGTAGCAATCCCGTGCCTGACGCAGGCTGGGAGCGTTCGCGCCGCCTTCATAGTCCGGGTCGGCATACTGAATCGGATCGTCCTCCCACCAGCAGACTTCGCACAGGCAAAAGGTTCCCGGCGGCTCTTCAAAGAGCGTCAGATTTCCGCAGCACGGGCAGGCAAAACGTTCTTTGCCGGTCTCTCTCACGGCATCGCTCACGACGGGGGCAACGTCCTCTTCCGCTTCGGGAACTGTCTCTTTTGGCGCGCATCCGCTGAATTGCAGAATGGTCTGCGTCACCGGGTGAAAGCTCTTGCGATGCAGCGGCGTGGGTCCCAGGCGGTACAGTGCGGCCAGGTGTTCAGGGGAGCCGTAGCCCTTGTGCTGCGCCAGCCCGTAGCCGGGATACTCCCGGTCAAACTCCACCAGCAGCCGGTCGCGGTACACCTTGGCCAGAACGCTGGCGGCGGCAATCGAGAAGCTTGTCGCATCGCCCTGGATCACCGCCTGCTGCGGGCAATCCCAATCGATCCTGTCGCGCCCGTCGATCAGCAGAAAGTCCGGGCTCAGCGCCAGTTGCTCCACGGCCCGGCGCATAGCCAGCAGCGATGCCTGGCGAATGTTGATGCGGTCAATGGTCTCCGCATCCACTTCCGCAATGGCCCAGGCCACGGCGTTGGCCCTGATCTCCACGTCGAACTCGTTGCGCTTTTTCTCGGAGAGTTTTTTTGAGTCGGTCAGGCCATCTAATTGGAAGCCGGGCGCCAAAATCACCGCCGCCGCCACCACGGGACCGAACAGCGGGCCGCGGCCCACCTCGTCCAGCCCGGCAATGCGGCGCGCTCCACGCTGGCGCGCGGCTTCTTCCAGCGTCCATCCGCACTTTGTGGGCTTGACCATATTTCCAGTATAGAAAGCAAAACCCCCAGCCGGGTGGGCTGGGGGCTTCACGGAAGAACATTCTGCGGGGTTTAGGCCCTGACCTTGCCGGTCACGCGGTCTACTTCCTTCAGACGGGCTGCCTTGCCGCGCAGTCCACGGAGGTAGAACAGCTTGGCGCGGCGCACTCGGTAGCTGCGAACCTTCTCGATCTTGTCGATCACCTTCGAATTGAAGGGGAAGATACGCTCCACACCCTGGCCAAAGCTCATCTTGCGCACGGTAAACGTGCCCTGAGGCCCGCGGTTAATGGCGATAACCAGACCTTCAAACGCCTGCAAGCGTTCCTTATCGCCTTCCTTGATTTTCACTTGGACGCGAATCTGGTCGCCAGGCACGAACTCGGGTAGATCGGTACGCTTGAGCTTGTCAGCCAAGCGCTGCATTACAGGATGAATAGACATGGTCGCTTCCTACTGTTGAACTCAGAATTTCCAGTTTACCAGAGAGTGCCTGCTTTGCCTAATCCGTGCGCCACGGGCGGTTTGCACAGCCGCCGCCGCGCGTTATAGTTTTCGGATATGGACGAGAAACGCGAACTGTTGCGCCACAGTCTGGCCACCCTTGCCTATCGTGCGGCGCGCACCCTGGAGGGCGCGCCCGAGCAATTTGCCGAGTTCAACGGGGCCGGCCGCCAGCCGGTGCAGATACTGGCCCACATGGGCGATCTGTTTGAGTGGGCGCTGAGCATCGCCGCCGGGCAGCAGCGCTGGCGCGAATCCAAGCCCCTGCCCTGGCCGGCCGAGCGGCAACGCTTTTTCACGTTGCTCCAGGAGCTTGATGCCTATCTGGCCTCGACTGAGCCGCTGCAGGCTCCGGTGGAGCGCCTGCTGCAAGGGCCGGTGGCCGATGCCCTCACCCACGTGGGCCAGTTGGCCATGCTGCGCCGTCTGGCCGGCAGCCCCACCCAGGGAGAGAGCTTCTACGTCGCCAACATTGCCGCAGGCCAGGTAGGCCCTGACCAGCCCGCGCCGGTCAAATCGTTCTAGGCAAACGAACCTCTTTCAAAACTGCCTTCTTGCGTCAGGGCACAACTCAAATTGGCATTGAAAACACGTAAGTTGCTGATTCTTAAATAGGCAGAATGGGCAAGAAAGGCAAGACAGCCACATTGATAGCACAAATCAGCACAAAATCAGGCCAGAACGGCTACGCGTATGAGCCGGAACCTCCCAATTGGCGACGAAACTTCCGATAACTGAAATGAAACGCAGTCCGCGCTTGTCTCAAGCCCGTGCCAAGCTATAGATTTGGTAGGGGTCGGTACGCCCAGAAAAATGAAAGATCACGAAACTAGCTGGTTGATTCGAATACGGAACGTTCTCTGCGCCCTCTACCTGATTCTGTTTATCCTCTTTGAAACCTATTCCGCTAGCGCAACAGCTCTGGACCATTCCAACCGATTTCCTACTTGGGAGACAAAGGTGGGATGGGGCCTGTTCGTTCTTCCTTGCCTTCTCTTGACCGGGTTGGTTCTTATGCTCCGAAGTGAGCCAGGAACCATCGGTTTCACATTGGTTGGACTGAGTATCTTGCTTTACCTAGCGTTCATGTTCCTAGAGGATGCTCTGAGCCGTGAGCCGTGGGACAGAAGGGCATGGCTATTCGATGGCATCTGGATAATGCTCTGCGCCGTTGCAGCTGCGGCAGCTTGGCTTCTCAAGCGACCACTTAGATCAGAACCGAGCGAGTGACCGCCTATCCGGAAGTTTCATTTGCAGAACGCGCACGCTCGGTTTTTGCGATCAAGTGTAGCGCAGAATGAGCACAGGAATTTGCAACCATGCCACATGGCTAAGAATCTAGGATCGTTTCATTTCGCCCGTTTTGAAAGGGCGCGAATTTAGTCGTGCCCTGACACTTTTCGCAGTCTCAATTGAATTTTGCAAGTGGCTTACATTTACAGAATTTTCGATCCAAAACGAATAACCCCGCCCGAAGCCTGGCGGCAATCGAGCGGGGAGCAAATCATGAGAAAAGCGTAGTTCTCCATATTCAGCGTGTCAATGGGTTTCTTCCCGCCGGATCGCGTCCAGAATCTTGCGGTCTTCCTTGCTCAGCGCCGCGTGATTCAGCAGGTCGGGGCGATTGGCCAGCGTCTTGCGCAACTGCTGCTCGCGCCGCCACAGGCGAATCTGCTTGTGGTCGCCGTTCAGCAGCACCTCGGGCGCGCTCACTCCGCCAAACTCCGCGGGCCGCGTAAAGTGCGGATAATCCAGCAACCCTCCCGCGCCGTACTGCGAGCGCGGAACCCCTTCCACATCCGTATCGATGTCGGCGTCGGCCACGCCAAAGCTCTCGAACTCGCTTGAAGCCTCGTTGCCCAGCACGCCGGGAATCAGCCGCATGGCCGCGTCCACCACCACCGCGGCGGCCAGTTCGCCTCCGCTCAGCACGTAGTCGCCAATCGACAATTCCATGTCGCAATAGAGCTGATTAATGCGCTCGTCCACGCCCTCGTACCGTCCGCAGATCAGCACCACGCGGTCCAGCTTGGCCAGCTCCCGCGCCATGGCCTGGGTAAACGTCTGCCCCTGCGCCGACAGCAGAATCACGCGCGTGCGCGCCGGCGTCTCAGCGCCCTCCTGCGTCGTCGCAACGCGTTCGGCCTTGGGCTGCACGCCCAGCGAGGCCAGCGCCTCAGCCAGCGGCTCCGGCTTCAGCACCATGCCTTCGCCGCCGCCAAACGGCCGGTCGTCCACGGTGCGGTGACGGTCGTGCGTAAAATCGCGCACAACCACCCAGAACCGCATTGACCACCGGATCGAGTCCTTGCCATACATGCGGCCCTTGCCGAAGGGCAACTGGTAGGTGACGTAACCATTGAATACGCTGGTCACGTCGTGGTCGCAGTAACCGTAGTCGGCGTTTATGTCATAAGTGTTCTGCGGGAAGCTAATGTCGTTGCTGGCCTGACTGGACCCGGCGTCTCCATACCGCCCGTAGTAACCGTTATTGTTGGTCAGGCACTTGGACCAGGTGTTA
>CAVZNE010000385.1:0-12264 GCA_963776445.1 Terriglobales bacterium | reverse complement strand
GCGGTGGAATTGTGTGCGACGCTGCAATACGCCGTAATCTTCATGGATTGTAAGATGCCGGAGATGGACGGCTACGAGGCGACGGCGGCGATTCGCAAGCGGCAAGGGCCGGATGGCCGGGTGGCGATTATCGCGATGACGGCAGACGTGATGGAGGGCGCCAGGGAGCGCTGCATCACGGCAGGGATGGACGACTACATCGCGAAGCCGATGCGGCTGGGCGACATGATTGGAGCTCTGAAGAAGTGGGTGCCGTGGACGCGTCCCTCGTCAAGGGCCCGCCCGGGGCTTGCCGTCAGCTTCAAGTTGACGACTCTTGGCCGAACGCTGGACCGGCGTCGTATTGCTGGCTCCGGCGAGGCGCAGCTTGTGTTCGCCGATTTCGTCGAAGAGCCGGGCTCCATCGCCCAGAATGACGGGGACGCTGGAGACCGGGTACCAGACCACGTTGCCAAAGCCGCGCAGACCGGTGAAAGGCACGGTAATGCGGTCCCAATCGGAGTGGAGAGCGACATCCTCCGGGGTTCCGATGGCCAGAAGGCGCTGGGCGGAAGGGGCGATTGCGCCGGAGTAGTTCACGTCAAGCTGGATTGACGCGCCGGGAGCGAGGGGCTGCGCGAGAGGGACGGCCGCCTCATGCAACTGGCCGGTGTGGTCGCTGTCGGAGTTGAGGGTGGCCACCGGGAAGGAGACGTCTTTGCCGCGAACGCGAATGCGCTCCCAGTTGAGCGAGGAGGAGATTTGCAGCGGGATGCGGGTGAGCGGGGTTTTGCCGTCGTTGCGGACGGCGAGCAAGGCGCGGACGGCGATTTGCTGGGCGGCCGAGCGCAGGCGCACATCCATGTCGAAGTCGGTGAAGGTGACGGCCTGGCGGTCCGCGTCTTCAACGGAGGGCGCTTTGGCCATCTGGATGGAGGGCTGGGAGGCGGATTGGCCGACGCGGGTTTGGGTTTGGCCGTTCTCGTCGGTGGAGCGGGAGTAGATGACCTGGCCGGCGGGAGCCTGTTGAGATGCCTGGGGCGGCAGAGGGAGCGGCGCGCCGCTTTGGGCCGCGGAGGGAAGGGCGGCCAGGAAGAGGGCGAGGAAAAAGCCTGGGGCTAAAGCCCACGTTGATTTAGGCGCGTTTACGGCACGACTGAAGTCGTGCCCTGTTACAAAGCATGAATTATTCGGGAGTAAATGGAGTTCTTCCGCAACGTGCTTCATGAACCCAGGCCTTTCTGTTTCTTTGGCTTGGACGTTGCGCCCGGCTTGGAGTCACCTGCGGTGGGGCCAACCTCGCCTGCGGCGTGACGGGCGGCGTTACGGCGCTGGCGGAAAGCTTCATACAAAACGACCGCGCCGGCTGCGGAGACGTTGAGGGAGCTGACGCCGCCGGCCATGGGGATGCGCAGCATGTGGTCGCAGGTGCGGCGGACCAGGTCGTGCAGTCCCGCGCCCTCGCGGCCGAGGACGAGCACACAGTCGCCGGAAAAGTCGAACTGGTCGTAGTCGGACGTGCCGCGCTCGTCGAGGCCGATGACCCAGAGGTTTTTACGCTTCAGCTCTTCGAGGGCGCGGACCAGGTTGACGACGCGGACGATGCGCAGATGCTCGGATGCGCCGGCGCTGGCTTTGACGGCTACCGGGCTGAGAGGCGCGGCGCGGCGCTCGGTGAGAACCACGCCATCGACGCCGGCACCATCGGCCACGCGCAGCAGCGCGCCCAGGTTTTGCGGATCCTCGACGCCATCGAGAGCCAGGACGAGCCGGGCGGTGGGGATGGCGGGAGCGGGACTGAAGGGCGATGGAGTGGGCGCCTCATAGAGATCCTCGATGGCGTAAAACTCCTGCCCGCGGACCAGGGCCACAACGCCCTGATGGGCGGCGGTCTTGGCCATGAGGGTCAACTGCTCGCGCGACTCCTGGCGGACGCGGACGCCGGCCTGGCGGCACAGCGCCACGAGGCTTTCGATCCGTTCGTCTTTGCGTTCCTGAGCCACCATTACCTGGTCAATACGACGCCGGCCAGCCTTGATGGCCTCCTCTACCGGATGCACTCCATACAGAACTTCCATAGTAGATAGTGTAGAAGATTGGCGATGCGAGGGTTGGGAAGGGTAGGGGCAAAAACAGGTTCCCTTCGGCTGCGCACAGATTGGATGCATTTTGCGCGGCAAACCGAGGAATAGTCGAGTCCTGGCGGCATGCGGTGTCGTCTAATGGAATGAGATGAGCCTAGCTGCGTCAGTACGCCCCTTTTTCGCGCCGAGTGTCTCCACTGCCGTTCAGGACCAGGTACGGGAGGAGAGCCTTGCCATTTCTGCGGGGCTGAAGCGCCAGGATGTGGGGCTGCTGGACGAGCTGATTGTCCGCTACCAGCACCGGCTGTTGCGCTATCTGCTTTATTTATGCGGCAACCGGGAGATGGCCGAGGACCTGTTCCAGGAAGTCTGGATGCGGGTGATGGTGCGCGGGGCGCAGTTCAACGGCCAGGCGCGGTTCGATACATGGCTGTTTACGATTGCCCGCAATATGGTGATCGACCAGCGGCGCAAGCGGACCATGTCCAGCCTGGACGAGCTGTTCGAAGTGGGGGGCGAGGACGACAAGCCCATGAGCTTCGAGATTGCCGGCGACGAGCCGACGCCGTTTGACCGCTTCGCCAACCTGGAAGACCGGGAACGGATTGCCGGGGCGCTGCTGGAGATGGACACGCTTTATCGTGAGGTGCTGGTACTGCGCTTCCACGAAGAGTTGTCGCTGGAAGAGATTGCCAAGGTGACCAGGTCGCCTCTTTCTACCGTGAAATCAAGACTTTACCGGGGCATGGCCGCGCTCAAGCCAAAGCTGGAGCGGAAGGCTCTGCGCCGCCTGGAGGCGGTGTGAACCCCTGCGGTGGGAACGGGCCTGTCTCATCCAATGAAAAACTGTGCGCCGACCGCGATCTGATTTCAGCCCTGGCGGGGAATCAGGCGAACCGGGAATGCGCGGTGGCGCACCGGACGCGGCGTGTGGTGCTTGCCTCGTTGGGCGTGATGCAGGATCAGAAGGCCGGACGCAGGCAGGTTCGCTGCGTAGCGTTGGCATCGATTCTTCTCGTCATTCTGGGGCTGGGTCCGCTGGCGTGGTGGGTCACGTATAACCTGATGTCCATCGGGCACGTGGGCGAGCTGAGCTGCCAGATCAGCCTGATCGCCGGCATCCTTTGCCCCGCAATTCTGGCCGCCGCGCTGGTGGCCGGCTGGGCGCGGCATCGGTTCTGATTCGGAAAAAGGAAAAAATGAGGTGCCCTCGTTGCGCGACAGGCGCAACTTCCCCATTTCCATTTTCGTCAGTTAAATATAGGTGGCTCCCTGGTTAACTTTTTGAAAGAACCCTCCGAGGGAGGGCTTGCGTATGCGTAAGACTCAATCGATTTCCGTCAACGAAGACGAACGCATGATTCCTGTGTGGTCCATCGTCGTTGCTTTTGCGGCCTTTGTGCTGGTGGAGTACTACTTCTGGCTGGTGTTGCCGAAGCATTGGCCGCACGAACAAGCTCCGCTGGGCTTCCGCCTCTACTTCAACATCTCCTGGGGCATACTCACCGCTCTCTACTTCCTGATGGTCGGCTACGTCAGCAAGGACGCGCCGCGGCGGGCGATGAGTTTGCGCTTCTGGATGCTGGCCTGCTTTGTGATGCCGGGCGGAATTGGGGCGGTGCTGTATTTTCTGCTGCGCCAGCCTCTGGTTTCGCGCTGCCCGGCCTGTGGGACGCAGGTGGAAGGCGACTACCACTTCTGCCCGCAGTGCAACTACCGGCTGACGGCCAATTGCGGCCATTGCTTCCGCACGGTGCGGGCCACGGACCAGTACTGCACGCGCTGCGGTCATGAGTTGGCTGCCGACCAGATGCCGGCGCGGCTGCGGGCGCTGGGCGAGTAAGAGCGAATTCCTGAGGCATCGGACCCCGACAGGCCTGCCGATGCCGGAATTGACCCAACGAGGTTAGCTTCCTACAATCGAACTTCCGGTTCGCATGACTATCACCGCCCTCATTATCGACGACGAACAACTGGCCCGCGACGAGCTGAAGTATCTGCTTGACCAGGTGGGTGGCGTGGACGTGGTGGCGCAGGGAACCAACGGCATCGAGGCCGTGGATCTGATTGAAGAACACCAGCCGGACATGGTCTTTCTGGATGTGCAGATGCCGGGCCAAGACGGCTTTGCGGTAATCAAGCGGCTGATGGAGCGCCGCCGCGCGCTGCCGGGAGAAGAGCCCGCGCCGATGCCGCAGATCGTGTTTGCGACGGCGTACGACCAGTACGCGGTGCGCGCCTTCGACGTGAATGCCGTGGATTACCTGCTGAAGCCATTCGACCTGACCCGGGTGCAGCAGGCCGTGGAGCGGGTGAAGGGACGGCTGAACGGGAGCTCTTCCGGGGCCAGCGGTTTGCCGATCGAGTCGCAACTGGACGCGCTGCTGAGGTTGCTGAACCGACCGCAGGGCGCATCGCGCGCGCCCCAGCCAGCCAAATTGATAGTGCAGGCGCAGAGCCGGCTGCTACTGGTGAACCAGACGGAAATTTGCTACGCGGCCATCGAAGAGGGCGTGATTCGCATTGTGACGCAGACGTTTGAAGGGCAGTCCAAGTGCCGCACGCTGGAGGAACTGCTGGACCTGCTGGACCCGGCGCATTTTTGGCGAGCGCATCGCGGCTTTGTGGTGAACATCAACCACATACGCGAGGTGGTGCCGTGGTTCAAGTCCAGCTACCAACTGCGCATGGACGACAAGCGGCAAACGGAGATCCCGGTGAGCCGCGCCCAGACCAAACGGCTCAGGGAACTGTTCAACCTGTAGACCCACCTGCGGTGGGGCCAGCGTTGCCTGGTTCAAATCATGTCTAGTTGAGTTCGTCCTTTCCCAGGTTCCAAAATCGGGATCTCCACCCCACGGACGAAGACCTGTCCGTGGGGACCCCGGACCTGGGGCACCCAATGAGTGCCGGTACGAGTACCAGTCGCAGAGGTCAACGAACTAGTCGTAGCGCTCGAAGACAATCTGCTTGCGGTGCCAGCCGTAGCCGGCGAGGCGCTCGCGCACCGAGGCGACCATGAAGTTGAGGCCGCAGATGTAGGCGTAGATGTCGAAGCGCAGTTCGTTGCGCGGGATGGACGGATCGGGCTCGAGCTGAGGCAGCGGAAGCCCAAGGCGTGCGGCGCGCTCCTCCACGATCTTCGCCACATGCTCCTGCACATAGCCGCGCAGGCCGCCCCAGCTTTCATGAGCGCGGCTGAGGGTGGGCAGGTAGTGGAAGTTGGGCTTGCGCCGGGCCAGCGCCTCGAACTCCTCGCGATAGTAGATATCGGACTCATAGCGGGTGCCGTAGACCAGCCAGATGTCATTTCCGTTGCTGCGATCGGGGCCGTCGGCAGGAAACAGCCACTGGGTAAATCCACGCATGGGCGCAACGCCGGTGCCGGTGGCCACCAGGATGGAGTCAGTGACCGGCTCATTCAGAATGAAGTGCCCGTGCGGTCCGTGCACCTGAATGGTTGCGCCGATGGGCAGATCGGGCAGGTCGGCCAGATGATTGGAAAAGAAGCCTTCCTCGACGCGGTTCACGCACAAGTCGAAGTGGTTGCCGTTGGGCGCCGAGGCCAGCGAGTAGGCGCGCGTCTGCTGCTTGCCGTTGGCGTCGTCGGCCACGGCGGAGACAAACTGGCCAGGCGCAAAGGAGAAGCTTTCCAGTTCATCGAGAACGAACTCGAAGTGGTAGCACTGGGCGACTTCGGAGAGGCAGTCTTTGCGTTCAAGACGCGCTGTATATAGCTCACGCTCCAAGGCGACACCTTCCGGGGAAAAAAGATGCGGTCCGTAAAAGGGACCGTGCAGGCAGTATCGCCAGCGGAGGTTCGCGGTGGCAAGGGATTTTGCGCTTGATGGGAAGGAACGGTTGAGAGTTGTGGATTCCCAGGCCCCCAAATCTGGATCCTACGGCGCCCAGCGCTACCGGTTTGATAGGCAGCAGAGAAAAGCGTATGCGGCGGTCTCTACTGTCGGGCGTCAACTACTCTTTTCCTTCGGGCGCCAAGCCGCACTTGGCCCACACAGCGCACATTTTCATCATTAAGATAGCCCGTTCATTTGTTGTGTTAGTTAATGTATTCAATGGCTTCAATCAATGCTCCGCAGGGCTGGAATCGATCCGAAAGAATTCCCGCCAAAACGAAGTACGACAAGAAACTTCCTACAATTTAAGACCAGCCCCAACTGGCGGCAATATTCCCGGTGGCGACTCAATATCAGCGGCTGGTCTGCAACCTTGCGCTGAAGCTGGGACTGAGAGATCAGGAAGTACAGTTTGGTGAGCTTACCGACATCAGTTGGGAAGATTCGGTTTACCGTGTTCCGAGCAAGCCAAAGCTCGGCTTCACGGTGAAGGACTATGAAGAACGCGATAATCCGATCCCGGTGGATTTCCTTGACGAATTGAAGGAATGGAAGGATTTGCACTCCAAACAGGACCTGATCGTCCCAACGAATTCTGGCACAAATGTTGAGAGGGAGACTCGTGTTGAGCATGAGCGATGAAATGAGGGCACTTTTCTGTTGGGCGTGTAGACAAGCTGGAATCGGTGACTCTGACGGGTCAATTGTCCTCATTCGTTCCGTCGACGGGTGTGCTGATCGACCTCTGGCGCTTCTGTAGCGAAGGCCCTTCTCGCGGCTGGCAGTGGGGCGCATTTCAGCAACAAATGAGTGTTTTCATGCGCTGCAGCTTTCGATTTTCATCACAGACATTGAGAGGGAGACTTCGCAAAAGGCAGGAACTACAAACCGGGGATGACTCCCGGAAATGTCAAACTGCTACTGCCACTCCGGCAGCAGGCGGGGGATCTCCCATTGCCTTTCAGGAGTAAAGTCATGCACCGATTGCAGTGCTGCGGCTCAGTACACATTCTTCTTATATCGATCATTTTGCTAGCCACAACGGCTTACGCGTGCGCAACTGGTTGGCGGCACCATCGCCGGTGATGAGAGGGACACGAACGACGCCACGGTGGATCAAGCGCAAGTGCTGATTGAAAATGAAGAAACCGGCGGCAAGCGGCTTCTGAGCACCGCCGGAGACGGCACATTCTCCGCGCCGTCAATTCCGGTTGGCTACTACACCGCGGTTGTCTTGCGCGAGGGCTATGCTCCGCTGAAGCGCATGCACGTCGAACTCACCGTAGGGCAGAACATCCATCTGCATCTCACTGTCAAAGTCGGCACGGTGGAGCAGTCAGTATCTGTAGCGGATACGCCGGTCAGCGTGGACGAATCGATACTGCAGTCGGAGGGGCTGGTGAATGAGCGCCAGGTGAAGGAGCTTCCACTGAACGGCCGCGCTTCGACCAGTTACTGCAACTGAACCCGGCCTCGGAGGGTTACACGGCGCGGTTGCGAAGTACACCATTGTGCCCGCGCCGACGGAACTCGGCTGGCGCACGCTGTTTGGTGCGGGGTTCATTGAGGATGCGTGGAAAGCCACGCCGAGGCTCGAAGTGCGCGCTGGCTTCCGCTTTGAATCGTCGAGCGGATGGGACGAAGCCCAGGGCCGCGCCTCGAACTACGATTTCACCAACGGAGTCTTCAACAGCACTCCGACAGTAGGCAGCCCGGCGCTTTCTGAGAACAGGGCGGAGTTTCTGCCGGAGCCGCGCATCGGCCTAGCCTACGACATTTTCGGCAACGGCCGGACCGCGCTGAAGGGCGGCATTGGAATTCATTGCGCGCTGCTGGATACGCTGGACTACCGGCCGGACCAGACCGCGCCCTACAACACCACGATCTCCTACAGCAACACAACAATGAGCAAGCTGGCGACCCTTTGGACGGCCTCCGCAACGGTCGGTTTGGTTTCTCCCAGCAACGTGCAACGCGATATCCAGACTCCGACCGTGCTGGCATGGACGGTGAAACTGGAGCAAGAGATCGCACCGCGCACCACGCTGACGCTGGGCTACATTGGTTTGCACGCCTACCGCCAGATACTCTCAGAGGAAGAGAACACGCCGGCATCGGTGGTGTGCCCCGCGGCCGCTTGCCCGGCGGCGCTGCCCGCGGGAACGGTCTATTATCCGACGACGACGCTGGCTAATCCAGCACTGGCAAATTCCACATCGTGGGTCTCGCAAGGCACCAGCAACCACGTCGCGGCAGCTCCAGCTCGCGCTGAAGTGTTTTTTCTAGAGCGTCTCTCCTATTTACAAGTCGTTGCTGCGACTCAACATTCCCTGGAGGGTTAAAGCCCTTGTTGATCTAACTGCTTTAACGGCGCGGCAAAAGCCATGCCCTTTCAAAACTGCGACTTAATCAGATGCTCTTCAGAACAGCTCGCTATGGAGTCGTTAGGTGGGAGCAAGATCAGTCCTAGCGTAGCCATTTCCAACCCTAACCGCCCAACAGCACTTGGTGCGAAGCGACGTCGGTGGTTTCCCTTTCCCACCAGATATCGGGGGGGCGGACAAGTCCCAGTTTCTTGCCGTAGGGATCGAAGGTGTGGCAGGCGCATGCCATGCACGGATCGAACGAGTGGATGGTCCTCAGCGTTTCCAGTGGCCTCTCGGCATCCGCGATGCCGGCGCCCAGCAGGGCGGATTCATAGGGGCCGCGCCTGCCGCTTGAGTCCCTGGGCTGGCGTTCCAGGTGGAAGGCACCACCGCCTGGGAAATAGAAAGCTCAAACTACGGTCACAACCCGATGCACAGCAGGTTCCGCATCTGCGGTGTGCTCAAATTATTCGTAATTCGGGTATAATCAAGCGATTGAAATTGTGATGTTAGTATCCCGATATGAATCAAGTTGAACGGCATCGTAGTATCCAGGAGATTCTTTCTCGACAGGACTTTGTCGATCTGGAGAATCTGTGCATCCGGCTGGATGCTTCCCGGGCTACAGTGCGGCGGGATTTGATCGAACTAGAACGCAGCCGGATTATCAGGCGCGTGCGCGGTGGAGCTTTGTCCACCACCACCCGCGAAGAGGCGCTCGACTTCCGGCAACTCTCCGTAAGCTGCCAGGAAGAAAAGGCGCGCATCGGGCAGGCTGCCGCGGGGTTGGTACAGGATGGCCAAACCGTTATCCTGGGGGGCGGGTCGACTGTCGCCGAAGTGGCCAAATGTCTTTTCGGCCGTCCGATTCAGATCATCACCAATTCGATTCCCGTGGCGCAAATCTTTTGGGAGTGCAGGCAAACCGAAGTTACTCTGACCGGTGGCTACTTATACCCCCGTCTGGGCATTCAGTTTGGCCCGATCTGCGAACGAATGCTGCACAGTATCTCGGCCGACGTGGCCATCATGGGCATCCGCGGCATCAGCGCGGACGGTCTCAGCGACAGCAGCACCCTTGTGGTGGAGTCGATTCGCGCCATGATCAAGTGCGCGCAACGCGTGGTGATTGTCGCGGACAATACGAAGTTCGGCAGAAATGCCATGGTCCATGTTGCGGACCTGAACGAAGTGGATCAGATCGTCTCCGACCGGGATCTTGCTCTGGAGTATTGTCGCTTATTGGATGAGAAGGGCGTCGGCTACATACTGGCCTAGAGCTTCTGAATCCCAAGTTATTGGCGTAGCCCGCGGCGCTTCTGTTGATTGGAAGCGCCGCTTTGATGCTACGAGTTACTTGGCGTTCATTGCACCCATGACCGCATCCGTGACCGACTTGACCAACTGCTCCAAATCCGCAGTCGAGGGGTTGCCAGTGCTGCCGTCGCAGGGGGATGGAGTGAACGCGATGGCGCCCGGCGCTTCCTGATCGCTCAGGTTGCACTCTTTCATCCGCGAGGTGTCGAAGCGGGCGTCGGGAAGCCCGAGTTTCTTCTTGATGGCCAGCAGATCGGCGCCCTTCTGCTCCGAGATATAGGAGATCGGCGCGCCCAGTTGCGAGGCCAGCATCAAAGTCCAGCAGTAGGTGTCGAGCACTTCGGCATACCACTCGGCGTGAGTTACCGAATCTGCCCAGCAGATAATTCCGTGGTTGGCCAGCAGCACCGTGTTATGGGTCTTGACGTAAGGAATGACGGTCTGCGCGAACTCCGGTGTGCCGGGCGTTTCGTAGGGAGACAGGGCTACCTTGCCGACGAAGACTTCGAACTCGGGGATGACCAGGTTAGGAGGGACGCGGCCGGTGATGGCATAGGCTGTGGCATGCGGCGGATGGCAGTGGACGCAGGATTTGGCCTCGGGCACCGCTTTGTAGATTTCAAGGTGCAGGAAGATCTCGCTGGTGCGCGGCCGGGTTCCACCCTCTTCTCCTCGTGACGTCCCCCTTGAAAATGAGGACGGCGAAGACGCTTTCGCTCTCCTACAGCGGTAGCATGTCACAGACGATTTCGTTCCTCAAGGATCAGCAAAGCCTGAATGCGAACCTTGAAGCTGCCCGGGCACTCGTCTCCTCGATGGGGGAGCCGGATTTGCGTGGGCCGATTCGCAAGCGGGGCTCTTATGAAGATGCGTGGAAGCGTTCCTTCCTTTGGGTGGACGTCTCCGCACAGCATGTGCTGGATTTTTTCAAGTCCTACAAGACACCTCCCGGCGCCGACAGGGCGAATACCCTGGTCATGGCCGAGTTCGTTGGGCAAATGAACTCGGTCGGCGAATTGCAGAAGTGGACGGTCGCCCTGCTAGCCGAGGGCAGGAAGGCACCCGCTGGTTATGAGTTCTCGCCAGTCGTTTCTGTCGATTCCTTTCCTTCGCGTGGTGATACGGGCGTCGAGGGCCGCTGGTTGTCTTGCCAGAATGAACATCTCCAACAACAACCAGACCAAGAAGTTTCCAGTTGTCGTTATCCTCTTGGCTCCCGCTTTCCACTATTTCTGAAAGATAACATCTTGGTGATATTCAAGGAATGTCTTGTCGGGTGCAAAACGAGGCGGAACATATATTCTTACTTGATCATATTTATGGATGAGAGAATCGATTCCCGGTCCCGAGATAGATCTAATCTGCGGTGAAATCATCACCTTGTAATCTGAGGTGATGGTCATAAGCCCTCGATCAAATGCTCGGTCATGAATTGCGTTCAAGCAGAGCCCGTTTCGGGGATTTGTCCTGTTCTTGGTGTCTTTGCTCCATGGGAAGATATGACTCGCAAACAAAAGATCGCCGACGGAGATTCCGGTTATGCAACACTTGGAGTCATAGGCCGCCAAAACTGCTGCTCGGAAAAATCCTTGATTCACACGGGTACGAACAATTGACTCCCGAGTTTTGCCCTCAGGGAAAATCTGTTCTTCATCCACCGTTTGAGGGAGCCCAGACATTTCAATCCGAAGTGCCTCGCTCTCAAACGACAGTTTTTCCCAATCCGCATTGAATTCGTCCCATATTTCCTTTTCCAGCTTGCCTCCATGAGTTGCGCCCGCGATATTCCGCCTTTTCAAGGATGGATCAAGGCTGGCAAAGTTCGCCAACTTCCATGAGACCGCCGAGGGTGTCCTGTCAAGAATAGCCGCAAGAGAAATAATGTCTGGGTTTCGTATATGAATTTTACCGAAAGGCGTTTTGCAGTACAGATTGAAAGCAAGAATCAGTTGATCTCTCGTCCAATTTGCGCGCGCCATTTCTCCACTCCTTAATTTCCTCAATTGTTAAGTGTGGTCACATCATCGCTAAACAACAATGTCCAATTCGTCCACCATTTATGCAGCCTCCCGTTCGGTCTTGACCGCATTCTGGTTAACCAGCAGTTGAATAACAACATTCCCCACCTGCGTGTACTGTGCCGTCCGGCTGCCGGTAAACAAATAGTTGTCTGGGAACGTCTGTGCGCGAGCCGCCTCACGTACTGTCATGCTGCGGCACTGGGTCGGATCATAGTGAATAAAGGCATGGCCGTCTTTCGAAATGTGCGAAGTAATTGTCGTTGAAGGTCTGTCAGGCAACTGTACGCGGAAGCGATCCTGAAACAGGTTGTTATGCTCAATCGCCAGCGACACATTCGCGTGATCCGGCAGCAGGTCCAGCGGGAAATCCTTCAGCTTTGGACTGTTCATTTCAGCCTTCGCAAAGCAGGCCGCATAAAGATAGCGATAAAGATCCTTCTGCATATGGGGACGGGCGTAGTGATTACAAACTCCTCCAATGCGTGGGTCTTCATACCATTCTGGCTTGTACTCGGGAGATGACTTGTGCGGAAGGAACTCCGCCCCGCGGTCAGCCTCAGGGCCATTCATTTCATCTCCAGGATGTGAACGAGCAATACGATGTATTGAAAAAAAAAAAAAAAAAAAAAAAAAAAAAAAA
>CAVZNE010000384.1:0-5474 GCA_963776445.1 Terriglobales bacterium | reverse complement strand
CGGTCGTAGAGCGCGGTTACGTATTTCGGGTGCCCCCTGATCACCGCCATTGGAAGAGCGCAGCCAGGTGTCCCGTGCCATGGCGCCGATCGGATGGTGCCACCACTCATCCAACTCGTGATTGTTCGGATCGGTGGGATTGTGGCCATCGTAGAACAGGCCGCGCAGGCGCTCCGGCGGGGTGTAGGGGGGGGGGTTGTAAATAATGGAGGTACAATTTATACGGCCCCTTGGGAACCGTCTTGATCCACTGAATGGCGCGCTCGTTCAGTTCTTCCTGGGTGACGGAGGCATAAAACATGTGACCCAGGTTCGGGTCCACGATTACTCATAGCCGCGCCCGAACCAGATGCGTTCGCGAAACAGGGTATTCGCGGGGCACGTGGTGTAACCTTCTTCGTACAGGATTTCCGGCAGCCACGGCGATCCGCGGGTCAGTCTGGCTTTGCCGCCGTGCGCCACCACGCCATGCGTGACCGGGTGCTGGCCGGTGAAGATGGTGGTGTGCGATGGCTGCGTAGGGATGCCCGGAGCAAACATGTTCTCGCAGAGCACGCCCTCACATGCCAGCTTGTCGATGTGCAGCATGTCGGGAGCGGATACTATCCCTCGAAACTATCACATCGGCGAGGGGTACGGGGAGACAAATTACCCGGTTCCATGGGCCCGGCCCGGCGATTGGCTACCGGGTCAGCCGCCGCAGTGCCAGCGCCAGCATCACCTGCGACCAGCCGGAAGTCATCAGGTTGATGCCGATAAACAAGCCGATGATCCACAGTCCCGCCATCGGCCACTGGGCCCACACCAGAATTCCCAGCAGCAGGGTGATTATGCCGTCCACCAGCATCCATCCGGAGTTGGGCATGGGCGTCGTCAGCGAGGTAAGAATGCTGAAGGCGCCCGCCACCAGGAAGTACGCGGCCATCAGCAGCGTCAGCACCAGCGAACCCGCCAGGGGGTTACCCAGCAGCATCAGGCCCACAACGATGGAAAACACCGTATTCAGCACATGCAAAAAGAAGTGGCCGCCCTTGCGATGCCGGAAGGTCTGCACCGCCTCAACCATACCGGCAAACAGCAAAATCCAGCCGAAAAACACCATGGAAATGATGGATACAGCAACCGAGTCGATCAGGGCGAATGCGCCCAGAAGAATCAGCGCAATGCCCAGTGCAAGCGGCCATTTCCAGTTGCGGTGCAACTCGTGCAGGTCAAAATCAAAATGAACAGACGCCATAGGGTAGCCTCCCTTAACCGATTGAATTGTAGGCTTGGCGCGACAGCCCGGACAGGATAAAACAGACCACTCTCCCATCGACGCGGGCACAAGGAGGTTTATGAGGCTGAGGGGCTGCGGCCTGATCTTGGAGCCTGTCCCGAGATCATGGCAAACTCTGAGTGAGTCCTGCTTTGAAAGGGCACGGCTTCAGCCGTGCCGCCAATGCCAGCATAACGACGCGGGCTTTAGCCCCTGAGGGATGGTTTTCTGGGATATTGCACTTGTTCAGAGCTTCCCTTGAGAGGTAACGTGCCGGGTGTCAGCGCGTCAGAAGATGACTCAGTGATTACATCCGGATAGTCGGCGATCCGCCCGCTACTCGAAAACCCTTAGCTTTCCCCATCGTGAGAGAATGATCTGCATGTGGAGCGGGGGATGGAGAACAGGCAACGGCGATTTCCCAGACGGATTTCGCACTCAACGCATTGGAGTCGATGCGGCTAAAGCGGTTGCCAAGCTTCCACCAAGGGAAATTGCATTATTCTTTCGCGAAAATCCCGAGATAGCCAATGAATTGCTCCAGGAATCCTATGACAAGCGGTACAGTCCGTCCTCATTCATTACGGAGGAGAATTCCGGTTTTCTCGTTGGCTGGTTCTCTCTCCCCCTTGGGTGCGAATGCCAAAGGCAATTCTCTAACCTGCCAGATGCGGCCACGGACTATCTCTTGTTCTCGCTCGGCAAGGGCCGGTGGACCACGTCAGAAGAGGCAGAGCCAATCGGGAAGACTCAAAGGAGCTTAACAGGGATTCGTCAGGTGCAGCCAGCAGGGACCTCGGATGGATACAACAGTTCGCCAACGTTTGGATTCCTTGCGAACTATGCGAAGATGTCCGACGACATCGGGCGAGTGCCATTTTGGAAGCCTCTGGCCACCTATGTCGGGATGCTCTTGTTTTTGCCTATCGGGCTTTTGCTTCTCATTTTCATGAAGCCAATTCTGTATATAAGCGGCAGTCGGATGAAGACGAGCCGACGCAAACGATGAATTAGGAATAAGTGAACCGATCGTTTCGGTCGTATCGTCACCTATTCGGAAGTTACCACCCCGTTCCTAACTTGTCAGCCAACCCGCACCCTTCTCGGCGGCCCGTATTCCCCGCGCAAAACGGGATTAGTCCCTTCGTTCACGGCTTCTCGCCCAGCCTCTCGGGACGGGTTCCCTTCATCTTGTCCAGGCCAATCCCGAACGTCGGCTCCGTGCGCGTCCCGCCGATGTGGATCGGCACCGACGTCCCCGCCCCGTCTTTCTTGAAGAACCGGTCCGCCGGTCTCAGCAGCAAGCCCTTCCACCCGCCCACCATCTGCGACACCGTGGCTTGCAACTTCGCGGTTCCGGCAAAGTCCAGCGCGCCGCCCTCCAGCCCATACGTGCCCTTCAGTTGGATAGCCGCCCCCGGCACAGTGAACTCCAGCGCCGGCAGCGTAATCACCCCGCCGCCCATCAGGAAGCTCCCATGCATCGCCGAGCGGATGCTGGCCGGGTCCGTAGTCTTCACATCCTGCGGCCGCCCCTGCCCGCGCAAACTCAACTCCACGAGCTTCGCTTGAATTTTGTCGGTGGTAAACAGCGCCTGGTCCAGCGCAAAGCTCCCCTGTAGCCGCAGCCGCTCATGCACCGGCACAGGCCCCGGCGGAATGTGCAGCGCCGTCTTCATCGTCACCGCCCCCGTCAGCAGCGGCGTGGCTGTGCGGCTGGTCAGGCGCATAAAGTCCGCCATCTGCCCCCGGTCCACATTCACCTTCAAATCAATGTCGTGCCCAATGCTGTGCAGCGCCCCTGTGTCGTCCTTCTCCGTCACCCGCACCACCTGCCCCTGCACCCAAAAGTGTGAGTGGCCCAGCGACGCCTCCACCGGCTCCAGCCAGGTATCCCCATTGGTCTCGTCCACTCGGGCGTGGAAGCGCGTACTCAGCGGCAGAGCATTGCCAAAGTGCGTTAGCCGAAAGTCCGGCGTCTGCGTCTCCCCATCCACCGCCAGTTCCCGCAGCGTTCCCTGGTAGCGCCCGGTCGAGTGCAGAATTCCCGCAATCCCCTTAAAGCTGGCCAGGTCGGCGTGCTCAAAGCGGTAAATGCCTTGGATCGGAGCCTCGCCGAGATCCGATCCGTGCAATGCCCCAAAGCGGCCCGTGGTGTAGACGGTGCCCACCGGCCGCGGATTGGTCAGCTCCGCGTCAAACCCGATCGACCCGCCCGCCGCGACACCGGTCAGCTTCAGGTGTGCAATGGCAAACTCCATTGGCAGCTTGCCCGGCTTGCTGGTTTCCACCACCAGGCGCGCCCCTTTGCACTGAACCGTCTCCACATCGAAGCTCACCAGCCCCGCGCCCAACCTGTGCTGCGCCTGCGGGCCAGCCCCTGCGGTCGCCGCGGGATTCCCAAAGTGCGACCGCGGCGGCACACGAATCTCCAGCCCCTTCAGCTCCACCACGGAGATATGAATCGGCCGGCCCGGCGCATAAACCAGCGGCGCATGAAAGCGGAACTCCCCGAGCCGGATGAGCGGCTCTCCTGCCGAACCCTGTCCCGCCGGAACCGTCACGCCTTCCACCTGCGCCGGAGGCCAAATCCTGAGTCCCTTGCCCTCGGCCCACAGTCCATCCGCCAGCGAAACGTGAAAGCTGTCCAGCTCCACCCGCGCATGAAAGCGATCCTGCAAGGCCTCTACAATGCGCGCCCGCAAAAACGGCTCGGCCCGGTGCAGCAGCACAGACACGGTGCCGAGCGTCGCGGCCGCCGCCGCCAGCAGCCCAAAGCCAACCCACCGCAAACCCCGATGCCTGCGCAAGAACGATCTCCGGCCCTCAGTCAAGCCCGCCTCCCGATTTGGCCTCTATTGTCGCAGGATTCCGTGTCGCCGCCGCACCCGCATTTGCCTTCTTCTTATCTGCCACTCACTCTGGGTGCCCCATCCTTGCCGCGTTCTTTGCGGCAAGGGTGGGAAAACAAAATTCTCAACCAGCGACCGCCATCCCAATATCAGCCCCACCGCAGGTGGATGGAAACGCAACGCCTTCAATCTTGCGCGTTTCTACTGGCGCAAGGATGGGAAGGCATACATCTCAACTCAACCAGTTCGCTCCAACGCTGGCCCCACCGCAGGTGGATGCCGTAGACTTCATACCACGGATGCAAGAGCACATTGAAAATCTCGTAAAGCTGCAAGCGGCCGATCTGGAGCGGGCCCGGCTCACTCTGGCCCTGCGCGCCCTGCCTGAGGAAGTTGCCCAGGCCGAGAAAGCTTTGGCCGCCGCCCAGCGCCAGGCCTCCGACGCCTCTGACGCGCTCACCCGCGAAGAAACCCTCCGCATCAGGCTGGATCGCGACGCCGACGTCCATCGCAAAAAAGCGGCGCATCTCCGCGCGCAAATGGATGTCGTCACCACCACCGCCCAGGTGGCCGCCATCGAGCACGAGCAAGTCTTTGCCGCCGCCGAAATCGAGCGTCTGGAAAGCGAGGAGTTCGCCAGCCTGGAGCGCACCGACGCCCAGGAGGCCGCCCTTGCCGCCGCCCGCGCCAGTGTGGAAACCCTCTCCGGCGCGCTCGACAAGATTCGCGCCCGCGTCGCCCAGCGTAAGCAGGAATACACCGCCGTAATCGCTGCCCTCAACGTCCAGCGCGAAGCCCTTCGTCCGCTCATTGCGGAAGAGTGGCTGGTCCGCTACGACCGCCTGCTCTCTTCCAAAGGCAGCGGCCTGGCCGTCGCCAAAAACCAGCAGTGCTCCGGCTGCCGCATGGGTGTTCGCCCGCAAACCTGGAACCAGCTCCGCGAAGGCGAACTGCTCACCTGCGACAGTTGCGGCCGCCTCCTCTACTGGGACCCCTCCATGGCCCCCGCTCCCACGTCCTAGCAGTCCTCGTCCCTCCCCTGCTACCCTTTTTGAGTGGGCCGAAAATCAGAACGGATCACTGACAACTGATCTCTGATCTCTGACCACTGATCCCTGCCCCTGAGGAGCAAGCAATGCAGCGCATCTGTGTGGATATGGACGAGGTCATGGCAGACACCCTGGCTGAGCACCTGCGCCGCTACAACCAGACCTTCGACGAGGACGTGACCCCGGACGATCTGGTCGGCAAGGGCCTGTGGGAGATCACGCCCCTCGACCGCCAGAAGCAGCTCCGCGCCTTCCTTGACGCCGAGGACTTCTTCGAGGATCTGGCCCTGATGCCCGGCGCGCAAGAGGTGCTCA
>CAVZNE010000383.1:0-3984 GCA_963776445.1 Terriglobales bacterium | reverse complement strand
TCGAGCCATTGATCGTGGGAGTCCGACGGCAAGGGCCCGAATGTGTCAACCCGCTGCGTGGCTTGCAGGCAGGAGCGGTCGAGCGTGGGACTGCCGCTGGCGGTGTTGACCTTGAACGTGGACTTGTTGGGTTCTCCCAGGCGATTGATGCGGAAATAGATTTGCACGGTGGCGCCCTTGGGGGTGCGCGGGTCCACCTGGCCGCGAATCCAGTTCTGGCTGACCTTGCGCTTGATTCCGTCCACATACCAGCCATAGCGGGAGCCGAAGTCGCCATTGCTGATGCTGACCGGCCCATTGGATGCGCCGCCCTGGGCCAGCGTGGCGCGGGGCATGGAGGAGCCGGCCTGCTCGCCGAAGCGGGCGCGATTGTCGGGTTTGGCGGGAGGCTGGTGCTGCTGGGTCTTGGGCGCGGTCAGCGGGGCCTTCTTCTGCTTGCCAGAGATGGGGATGGCGGTCAGGTCTTCTGCCTGCTTGGCCTTGGGCGTCGGCTCGGCGGCGGCCTTGCTGGGGTTTTCCGTGGCCAGCACATTCTCATTGGGGGGCTGATCGGAGGGCAGGGGCAGGGCATTCGAGACCAAGCTCACCTGGATGGCGCCGCCGGCCCCGGGATTGCCCCAGAAGTTGTGGTGCAGGAAGCCGCCGAGAATCGCATAGAAGACCAGCGCGCCCGCGATGACGCCGTGGAGCAGCAGGGAGCCCATGGCCGGGGCAACAATCGGCTCCGGCGCCAGTTCCTGCTCTATATGCTCACCGTCGTCCAGCAGACTCATCATGCGCTTGCCTGAAACTCTCTCTTCTGATCGCGTCGTTTTGCAGACTGCGAAAAAACTCTGTTTGGCCTAGAAAACTCACGCTTTGTAACAGGGCACGACTTCAGTCGTGCCGTAACTGCAATGAAACAACGTGGGCTTCAGCCCCTGCGGGGTGCTTTCCGCCAATTCCATCCAAACTCCTGTGTTTTTCGCAGCCTGTATACCTGCGCTCATCCTGGTCTCTGCTCGACCCTGGTCGCCGCTGTTCCTGTTCAGTCTTAATTGCCGCTCTCCGTGGAGGACTTGGTCTCCAGGGGTTGCGTGACGATGGAGATGTTGGTGATGCCGGCCTGTTTCACCGCGTCCATGACGCTGGCGAATGCGCCGAAGGGAACCCGCTCGTCGGCCCGCAGATAAATGATCTGGTGGGCCGGATCGGTACCCTGCGCGTGCAGCTTTTGCGCCAGATCGTGGACATTGACCGGCGTATCGCCGAGAAAAATCTCCTGGTCGCGGTTGATGGTCAAAACCAGCCGCTGCTCGGTGATCTCTTTCACGGTGCGCGTCTTGGGGATCGCCACGTCGATGCCCGACTGCAGCACTGGCGCGGTGATCATGAAGATCACCAGCAGAACCAGCACCACATCGACCATGGGCGTGATGTTGATGTCCGCCAGCGAGGTTCGGGTCTGGCCGGTGTTACTTGTATAGGCCACGTTCAACCTCCCGGGGAAGTTCCGGTCCGGGGGTGCGCGGAGGCGCGGGAGCGCGCACGGGAATCTCTTCCAGCGAATTCAGCAACTCGCGGGCGAAGTCGTCGATGGCGGCGGCGAAGACCCGGATGCGGGCCGTGAACTGGTTGTAGGCCACCACGGCGGGTACGGCCACAAACAGGCCGGCGGCGGTGGTGATGAGGGCCTCGGAGATGCCCGGCGCAACGGCGCGCAGGGTGGCCGTGCCCGCCATGCCCAGGCCGTGGAAGGCGTCGACCACGCCGATGACGGTGCCGAACAGGCCCACGAAGGGGCTGACTGCGGCGATGGTGGCCAGCCAGGTCAGGCGGCGTTCCAGGTTGGTGACGGCTTCACTGGCCGCGGTCTGCGCCGAGCGCTCCAGCGGAACCAGGTTGCGCGGCGGGCCGGAGCCGCCGGTCTGGCGCTTGTAGGTCTCGTATACGTCCTCAAAAACCTGGGCCAGGGGGCTGAGCTTGTATTCGCTGGTCAGGGCGGCAATGTCCTGCAGGCGCGTGGCCTTGCGGAAGGCGCGGATAAACCGGCGGCTCTCCTTGGTGGCTTTGCTGAAGGTGGACATCTTGCCGAAGATCACGGTCCAGGAGTAGATGCTCGCAATCAGCAACAGAACCAGCACACTCATCGCCACAGGGCCGCTGTTGGAAATCATCTCCACCAGCGCGCTGGAACCCTGTGCTGCTGACGGCGCCGCGGGGACCGCGCCACTGTCAGCCTGCATTATAAAAAGGAAGGCAGCAGTAAGAATCGGTTTTCACCTCACTCTTAACGGTATCAGACCCCATGGCCCGTTCCAAGTTATCGATGTGGTGCGCCGGGTGGCCCGCGGCGCGCATTCACAGGCCCCGGATGAGCCGTTCATGCTATGCTGCGCTCGGATTGTCAGGTTGAAAATCGGGTCCATTCTGTCCCGGATCGTGCTCAGGTTCCAAGAGGATAGCGAAGAATGCTCGTCGAGTTGCGCGCTGAAAATTACGCTGTGATCGATCACGCCATAGCCGTTTTTGGCCCTGGGCTGAACCTGCTGACCGGCGAAACCGGCGCCGGCAAGTCCATTCTGGTGGACGCGCTGGCGCTGCTGATGGGAGGCAAAGCCTCTCAGGAAGTGGTGCGCCACGGCGCGGAAAAGGCGGTGGTGGCCTGCGTGTTCGAGTCCACCGTGGGCGCCGAGGCCGTGCTGGAAGAAAACGGGATCGACGCGGAAAGCCACGAGATCATTCTGCGCCGCGAGATTCTGTCCACCGGCAAGGGGCGCGTTTTTGTGAACAATCAGCCGGCCACCGTGGCGGTGCTGAAGCAACTGGCCCCGGAGCTGGCGCTGGTGCATGCGCAGAGCGAGAGCCTGAGCAGTTTTGACCAGGCCCAGCAGCGGATTCTGCTCGATCGCTTTGGCGGGCTTTCCACCGACGCCGTGGCCGAGGCTTACACCCGCTGGCGCGACGCGCAAAAAAAACTCGACGACCTGCTGCAAGGCGAGCAGGACCGCCTGCGCATGGTGGACGTGTGGAGCTACCAGCGCAAGGAGATTGACGCCGCCCACCTGGTGGAGGGCGAGGACGAGGCCCTGGAGACCGAAAAGCGGGTTCTGGGCAACTCCGAAAAGCTGTACGCCGCGGCCATGAGCGCTTTCGATGAGCTGTATGAAGGCAGCGACTCGGCCGAGGGCGCTCTGCGCGCGGCCCTGCGCAATGTGGAGGAACTGGCCCGCTACGACGGAAAATTCACCGAGGCGGTGCAGCAGTTGCAGGCAGCGCGCGCCGCCGTGGGCGACGTGAGCAGCAGCCTGCGCGACTACGCCGAGGGCATCAACGCCTCACCCGAGCGGCTGGCGGAGATTGAGGACCGGCTGGCCCTGCTGGACCGGCTGAAGCGCAAATACGGACAGACCATTGCCGAGGTCATCGCCTTTGGCGCGGATGTGACGCACAAACTGTCCGAAGTGGAAGACCGCGACGAGATTGTGAAGGAACTGCGCGGGGTTCTGCGCGAGGCTGTGGCCGCGTATCAGGCAGCCGCCGGCGCCGTGAGCGCGGAACGCAAGGCCGCCGCTTCCAAGCTGGCCAAACTGGCCGAGGCGCAGATCAATTCACTGGCCATGAAGGTGAAGTTCGAGGTGGCCGTCACCGCCAGTCCGGATCAGTCGGCCTGGACCGCGCACGGCTGGGACGAGGTCGAGTACCGCATCGCCACCAACGCCGGCGAGCCGCTGAAGTCGCTGCACGAGATCGCCTCCGGCGGCGAAATGAGCCGCGTGATGCTGGCCCTGAAGGTGAGCGTGGAAGAGGGCGCGATAAAGCCGAAGAAGAAGAATCCCACGCCGCGCACACTGGTCTTCGACGAGATCGACATCGGCATTGGCGGCCGAGCTGCGGAAGCCGTGGGGCAGAAACTGAAGTCACTGAGCCGCGGCCAGCAGGTGCTGTGCGTCACCCATTTGCCGCAGATTGCCGCGTTTGCCGATCAGCACCTGGTGGTGGAAA
>CAVZNE010000382.1:0-3498 GCA_963776445.1 Terriglobales bacterium | reverse complement strand
GCCCAGGTCTTCGCCGTAGCAGGTGGTGTCCTGCCCGATGAGGGTGATCTCTTCCACGCCCTTGGCCACCAGTTGCCGCGCCTCGGCCACCACCGACTCAAAGCGCCGCGAGCGGAACTTGCCGCGCAGGTTGGGGATGACGCAGAAGGTGCAGGGGTGGTCGCAGCCCTCGGCAATCTTGATGTAGGCCGAGGACTTCGGCGTCGTCAGGAAGCGGGGCGTGGTCTCGTCGTAAAGATAGGTGGGCAATTGATGAGCAGCGCCCTCCCAGTCGTCGCGGCGGAAGCGGCCCTGCTGCTCGCGCAGATCGCCTTCGGGGCGGCTCTCCGCGCCATTATGGGTTCCGGAGCGCGATTCCTGGCCCGGCCGTGTTTCAGCGGCTGCGCCAGAAATGATGGTGAACGGCGACGCAGAGGCTGCAACTGGCGCCAGTCCCGCGGCTTCGAGAATCGCGTCCAACTCGCCGGTGCCGACCACGGCATCCACTTCCGGAATGCTCTTGCGAATCTCGTCGCGATAGCGCTCCACCAAGCATCCGGCCACGATCAGCTTTTTGGCCGAGCCGGTAGTCTTGTGCCGCGCCATCTCCAGAATCGTGTCGATGGACTCCTGCTTGGCCGTGTCAATAAAGCTGCACGTGTTGACGATGAGGATTTCGGCCTCTTCGGGGTGGGAGGTCAGCCGCGCGCCGGCGCGGTCCAGCAGGCCCATCATCACCTCGGAATCCACGAGGTTCTTGGGGCAGCCTAACGAAATAAAGCCCACGGAAGGGGCCGTGGGTCGGGTATTTTTGCTCACACTCTTATTGTACCGGGGAAGCGATTTGCGGGTATGAAGTGGGAGCAGAGTCTTTCGCGCGCATCGATTTTGGAAGCCCCGCCCATGGTGCTAAAATCGATCAGTGCCGGGTCCTACGCGACGTAATCCCGCCAATCCCGCCAGGTCCGGAAGGAAGCAACGGTAACGGGCTAGTGCGTGTGCAGTAGGTCACCCGGTACTTTTTTGCCGCCGTGGGCGGTTTTAACCAAGTACCGTGGGCGGTTTTACACAGGCCCAATGTGTAGTTTTCAACTGCTCCTGAGCGATTTTCCCCCGACAACAGGGGCGCAGCCGTACTGACATTTCGATGTGAGCGGCGAGCCGGGGTTTCCCTCCCGCGGTCGAGCCGCAAGGAGAACTGCATTGACCCTCTCCGTTCGTCCCGTGGTGGGCCGGCGCTGCAAGATTACGGCGCTCGGAACCTACGTTCCCCCTCAGATCCTCACCAATCAAGATCTCGAAAAAATGGTGGATACCAACGACCAGTGGATTCTGGAGCGTACCGGCATCCGTGAGCGCCACGTCCTGGCCAAGGGCCTGGGCACCAGCGATATGTGCGTCGAGGCGGCCAAAAAGTGCCTGGCGCAGCGCGGCATCGAGGCCAGCGAGGTCGAGGCCATCATTGTCGGCACGGTCACGCCCGACATGATGTTCCCCTCCACGGCCTGCTTGGTGCAGGACAAACTCGGCGCCAAGGGAGCCTGGGGTTTTGACGTTTCCGCCGGATGCTCGGGCTTCGTCTTCGCTCTGACGGCGGGCGTCAAGCTGATCGAGAGCGGCGCGCACAAGAAGGTGCTGGTCTGCGGCGCAGATGCCAATACCCGCATGACCGACTACACCGACCGCACCACCTGCGTGCTGTTTGGCGATGGCGGCGGCGCGGTGCTGCTGGAGCCTTGCGAAGAGGGCGAGATCGGCTTTATCGACTTTCTGCACGAAGTGGATGGATCGGGCGGCGTAGCGCTCAACCTGCCCGCCGGCGGCAGCCTGAATCCGCCCACCCACGAAACCATCGACAAGAAGATGCACTACATCCACCAGGACGGCCCGGCGGTCTACAAGTTTGCCGTGCGCAAGATGGCCGAGGCTACCTCCAAAGTGCTGGAGCGCAACGGCGTAACCGGCGCGGACCTGGGCTGCTTCATTCCGCACCAGGCCAACAAGCGCATCATCACCTCCACCGCGGAACGGCTGGGCATGGACCCGGAGCGCGTGATCATCAATATCGACAAGTACGGCAACACCTCCGCCGGCACCATTCCCCTGGCCATGGAAACGGCCATCGAAGAGGGCAAGATGAAGAAGGGCGACCTGATTCTGATTGCTTCGGTGGGTGCGGGATTCTCAGTAGGCGCAACGCTGTTCCGCTGGGAGATCTAAAGGCAGCGGAGTTCGCGGAGTTAGCAAAACGAGCGGAGTTAGCAAAAAGGCCGATCCCCCAAGGGGTCGGCCTTTTTGATGTCTTGGTCTCTGACCGTTTAATTTAGTACCACGCTCGGGTGCCCCCGGTCTCGATTTTGAGACCGGGGAAAGCACGAACTCAATGGGCTTCTCCATCCGGTCGGAGACCTAGTGCTGTTTGCCAACAGTGCATGCTCCACCATTGGGCGAAAACGATTCAATCGATCTCTCAATCGAAACCAAAATAGCTTGGTCAACAGAGCCAAAGATGAAGTAGACGACATACCCATGAATTTCGATTGCATAAGCGGCTTCATAGGTAATAACGCCGTCGTCGCGAGTTTGCTGAAAGAGTAGCGTTGAGAACTGTTGCCGGCCTATTGTGATCGAATTAACATTTCCTTGGTAAGGGACGTCGGTTCTCTTCGAGTTCCAACGATAGAGTGCGCGCATCCAACTGGCAGCACTTGGATCGGACGATGAACGGCGATCCTCTGCGGCGGCATCAATAACATCCCGTTTACCATCGCGATCACGATAAGCCTTGAAAAGTACGAAGTTCTTCCCTGTTGGATCGCTGCCTCCATTTGGCTCGGAGGACAGGTCCTGTAGTGAGATCCCCTGAGGCAGGCTATAGGTGAAGCTGAAGAACTGACTCGAAACACAGGTATCCGCAATGGTTGCTGCGGGTGACCCGTCAGGTGCTTTGGTGCTATAGCTCTGACCTGAGCAGAACACACTCGTGGCCAGCAATATGAAGGGAATCACCCCAACGAATTGAACCCAGCGGCACATTGGGGAATTCTAACTCCGCTTACTCGCTCACCGTGAAGTTATACTCCGGCAGCACGCCGCACCCCGCCGCCATGCGGAAGAAGACCTTCATGCCTTCCAGACAGTCGGTGTCGAGCGTGTAGTGGATGTTGGTGGTCAGATAGTTCCGGATGGTCTGCTCCGAGAGGGGAATCTTGCCGGACCACTCGGCCACCAGGGTGTCGATATTCTCCAGGCCGTGGTCGCGCGATTGGATGAAGTCGTTGGCAACCGTCCTGTCCAACGCTCCGCGGCCGGCCATGGCCCACACGGCGGACACAAAGGGCAGGCCGGTCAGCGCGCCCCACTCCGCGGCCAGGTCGTGATAGGCCAGGTCCTCGCCGGTGCGCTCGTAGCGGTTGGCGCGTTCTTCCAGGGCCATCAGGGCCGGGTCGCCAATCAGGATGGCGGCGTCGAAGCGCTCCAGCATGGAATCCAGGTCGGCGACCATGGGAGCAATGCGTC
>CAVZNE010000381.1:0-9811 GCA_963776445.1 Terriglobales bacterium | reverse complement strand
GCTATATTGCAAAACAAGCCAGTCCCAGGATCGCCGCAAATTACATTGGGCGGATAGAAAAGGCTTGCTCTTCGCTGGTTTCTCTTCCACGCCGGGGAACAGCCATACCTTCGCATATCTCAGGGCTGCGCACCATGGGGTTTGAACGCCGCGCAACGATTCTGTTCTCTGTCGGAGAAGAGAAGGTTGAGATACTTCGCGTCTACTACGGCGGACAAGATTTGGACCCGGAGATAAAGGGACTGCTGGAAATCTAGCGTCGATTGCAATCAGCCTAGGATGCTTTTGCTTGGCCGAGATCGAGGCGCCTTTTATTAGATTCGGCGATGGCCGCAGCGTCCGAACCGTTCATATAGGCCTTAACAAATCTAGCTGGTAGATCGTGCAGCCTGACGCAGTCTTCGATGATTTCTATTGCTAAGCCAGAGTTAATAAAGAAACCATATTCTTCCTCGGGACCAAAAACCTCTCGAATTGCACTATAGAGTAAACCAATTGTGGAACGCTCCTTCAGTTTAAGAAACACAGACTTGTTCTCATCAGAGTATTTCTCGCCTTCAAACTTCAAGAAATGCTGCCTTAACTGCTTTTTTCTCCATTCAATATCTTTCTGCTCAGAGGAATCAGTCTTCAAATCATGAAAATGCACGAGACTTGAATACATGGTACCAATCTCAGCATAGATGATTTTCCTCATTGTGCTACAGGCTCGTCGGTCCGAGTACCAGCACTGGAATATCTGACTCAAGACGGAACCTATAAAACCAAGCGAGGCCGAGATAATCGCAATCAGTCAAGTGGGAAATGACGGCCGATTCAGCGCTTTTACGATTTCTTCAAGTTGCAGACTATAGTCGCTTGGCATATAGCCTCCAAGGAAACAACCCTGCGGCACAACCATGATATTCGATCAGACCCTGCCGGGTGCCCCAGCTCCCGCTTTTGGCATCTGGCAGAGCCGGAACAACCAACCCGCCGTCCGCGCGTTGCAGAGAATTACCCTCCCTGGGCCACCCGCCCAAGTATGGAATTCCTGCGATCCAAGGTATCAAAATCGAGACCTGGGGCACCCGGCTCTAGCGGCGCATCCACACAAGCACCCAGAGCGGCAATGTGCCGCCCATGTTGAAGAACATGTGGACAAGGATTGCCGGAAGAAGACTTCCCGTTTTCTCGCGATAGTGCGCCGCTACGAAGCCAAGGAAGATCGTCATGAGAATAATCGGAATAGCCGCGGCACCAATTCTCCCGATGAGACCCAGGTGCATCGCGCCAAAAGCGAGCGCACTCACCACCACCGGCAGGCTCAGCTTAGAGCGAACAGCGACGCCCGCCTCGGCAAGTCCGCCGAGCAAGCTTTGCAGAAGGCCGCGAACCAGCGTTTCCTCGCAGAGGCTCGCGTAGATCCAGACAAAAACGACGGTTTGCGCATTCGTGAGTTGAATGAATGTGCGCGGAGCCTGCCCATGCGGTAGCGCAAGCGCCTGCGCGATGCCGATTGCCGCCGTCGGAAGAATCCACAAAAAAATGTGGGGGCTGAACGTGTAAGTTTTCGTGGTAAAGCCGAAAAAACCGAGTCGCCCTTTGGAGATCAGCCACATCGCCAGGATCGATAGAACCAGCATCAGGGAATGGGACACGAACGAAGACGGGACAAAACTCCCCGGCGGAATGCGGATAACTTTCGGCGCGTAAATCGCTGCCAGAAATATGGCTGTTGTGAGAGCGAGCGCCGATACGAATCTGAATGGTCGAGGAGATTGCATCTATCCTCCGCTTCGAGAAACGAACAGCCATGAAAAGCTCATCGGCACAAGACTCTAAGTCCTCATCCCAAGTGCCTGTCAGACAACATGCCTCTCTTTTCTGGATAACAGCTCTTATATATCATTTATTTGGAATACGTCCAGCGTTCTATTGGCGGGCGTCCATCCGTCTCCAATATTCCTTGCCCGTTCACAAACACGGGTGGGAAGGCATGAACTTCGCCTTACTCTTGCGGCAAATCCCCACAAACAAAACCGCCGGGCAGCAAGCTGTCCGGCGGTTTTTTCTGTCATCTGTCATCTGTCATCTGAAAGCTGTCATCTGCTCTTACACGTTCTTCTTGCTCTCTTCCACGGTGGTCGGGTTGAGGAAGGGCATCTGGGCGCGCAGCTGCTTGCCCACCACTTCGACCGGAATCTTGGACTCCTTTTCGCGGAAGGCCAGGAATTCCTTGCGGCCGGAGTTCTGGTCGGCGAGGAAGCGCTTGGCGAACGTGCCGTCCTGAATGTCGGTCAGAATGTCCTTCATCGCCTTGCGGCTCTCGGCGTTGATCACGCGCGGGCCGCTGACGTAGTCGCCCCACTCCGCGGTGTCGGAGATGGAGTAGCGCATGTAAGACAGGCCGCCGCGATAGATGAGATCGACGATCAGCTTGAGCTCGTGCAGGCACTCGAAGTAGGCGCTCTCGGGCTCGTAGCCGGCTTCGACCAGGGTGTCAAAGCCTGCCTTGATCAGTTCGCTTACGCCGCCGCACAGCACGGCCTGCTCGCCGAACAGATCGGTCTCGGTCTCTTCGCGGAAAGTGGTTTCCAGCACTCCGGCGCGGGTGCAGCCAATGCCCTTCAGGTAGCTGAGGCAGAGCGCATGCGCATTGCCGGTCGCGTCCTGGTGAACCGCGATCAGGCCCGGTACGCCGCCGCCCTCGGGGAAGATTTCGCGCACGCGATGGCCCGGCGCCTTCGGTGCGGCCATGCCCACGTCGATGCCCTTGGAAGGAACGATGGTCTTGTAGTGGATGTTGAAGCCGTGCGCGAACATGAGCAGCTTGCCGTCGGCCAGGTTGGGGCCAATCTCTTCGGCATACAACTTGGCCGCGGTCTGATCGGGAACCAGAACCATGATCACGTCGGCCCACTTGGTGACTGCCGCGACGGTGTCCACTTCCAGCCCGGCCTTCTGCGCCTTGGCGATGGACTTGGAGGTGGGCGCAAGGCCGACCTTTACGTGGACCCCTGAATCCTTCAGGTTAAGAGCATGCGCATGCCCCTGGGAGCCGTAGCCGATGATGGCAACCTTCTTGCCTTGGATGAGGGAGAGGTCGGCATCTTTGTCGTAATAAGTCTTCGCCATGATTTTCTCTTTTTCCTTTGCTTGCGGGTTTCTTGCGGGTTTATGGTTGGGTGCGATCTGTTTCTGGCAGCGGCCTGCGGGCGGGACTATTCCGGCTCGACGGCGGCGCCTTCTTCAAGATTTTCCAGCGACAGGGCGTCCGGTTCGGCCTCGCCCACTTCCATGGCCTTCAGCACCCGGCTGGTGTGGTGGCCGCGGCGCATGGTCATTTTGCCGCTGCGGCAAATTTCCAGAATCCTGCCCTCGTCTTCGCTGAGCATCTGGATGAGCCCTTCGATCTTGCTCTCCACGCCGGTGATCTCGATCATCAGCGATTCGTGCGCCAGATCGACAATGCGGGCGCGGAAGGTCTCGGCCAGTTGGAAGATGTAGGAGCGTTCGCTGGGCGCAACGGCCACTTTGATCAGCGCCAGTTCGCGGGTCACCGAGGGCAACAGGCCGATGTCGTCCACTTCGATTACATTCTCAAGTTTATACAAGCTGGCCCGGATGCGGTTGCCGGCCTCGGCGGAAGCCTCGGCCACCATGGTCATCCGCGACTGCCCGGCGCGCTCGCTGCGGCCCACGGTCAACGAAATGATGTTGATGTTCAAACGGCGAAAAAGCGAAGCCACGCGCGTCAGAACGCCGGGCCGGTCTTCAACGTATGCGACGAATGTATGAAGCATAAAGGCCTTTCAGAGATCAGAGATCAGGGGTTAGGGGTTAGTTCTGATGAACCTCCCCTAATCCTGGATGTCCTCTAATTCCCCGTGAATCATCGTTGCGCAACAGCGGTCAATCTTCAAGGTCAAGGAGCGGTACGGATTTGGAATACCAGCACCATTCCCTAATCCCTGACCCCTAATCCCTAACCCCTATTTATCATCCGGCGTCTCCAGCAAAGGGCTCTTGCCGGGGCGGAGGATCATCTCGTGCAGGGCCGAGCCGACGGGAATCATCGGGTACACCGAGTCTTCCTGTTCGACCATAAAGTTCAGCAGATAAGCGCCGGGAGCGGTGCGTGCTTCCTCCACCGCTCCGGCCAGTTCGGTCCGGGTGCGCACGGTGCGTCCGGCAATGCCGTGGGCATCGGCCAGCTTCACAAAGTCCGGGCTGCGCAGCGGGGTGCATTCGTAGTTCTTGTCGTAGAAGAACTCCTGCCACTGCCGCACCATGCCGAGGAACCCGTTGTTGATGATGGCGATGTTGATCTTGATGCCTTCCTGGGCGATGGTCGAAAGCTCCGACGAAGTCATCTGGAATCCGCCGTCGCCGACAATCACCCAGACTTCCTTGTCCGGGCAGGCGAACTTCGCTCCGATGGCCGCGGGCAGCGCGAATCCCATCGTCCCCAGGCCGCCAGAGGTAATCAGCGTGCGCGGTTGCTCATGGTGGAAGTACTGCGCTTCCCACATCTGGTGCTGGCCCACGTCGGTCACCACAATGGCGTCGCCGCCGGTGATGCGCCACAGGTCGTGCATCACGTGAGCCGCGTACAAGTGGCCGTCGTCGGGCAGGTTCTTGATGTCGCGCACCGCCGCCGCGCCCTTGATGGTGTCGATGGTCTTGAGCCAGGCCGAGCCGTCGCGGCCCGCAATGCGGGGCAGCAACTGCTCCAGCACGGCGCTCAGGTCGCCCACCAGGGCTACATCCACCTTGACGTTCTTGTTGATCTCCGCCGGGTCCACTTCAATGTGAATCTTTTTTGCCTTGGTGGCGTAGGTGCCGGTGGTGCCGGTGACGCGGTCGTCGAAGCGCATGCCGCAGGCGATCAGCAGATCGGCTTCCTGAATGGCGTGGTTCACCCAGGCCTCGCCGTGCATGCCCATCATGCCCAGGTTCAGCGCATGCGAGGCAGGGAAGGCCCCCAGACCCAGCAGCGTCAGGCCGACGGGAATCTGCGCGCGCTCCGCCAGGGTGCGTATCTGCTCCATGGCGCCCGATTCGATGACGCCATGGCCGGCCAGGATCACAGGTCTCTTGGCGTTGCGGATCAGCGTCGCGGCCTGCTCCAGGCCGGTCTCATCCACATGCAGCATGGGATGGGGCCGGTAGGGACGCGGCTTGGCGGCGTCAAAGTCGAAGATGGCCGTGGCCTGCTGCGCGTCCTTGGTAATATCCACCAGCACCGGGCCGGGGCGGCCGGACTTGGCAATCTGGAAGGCGTAGCGGATGGCCGGAGCAATGTCTTCGGGGCAGTTGACCAGGAAGTTGTGCTTGGTCACCGGCAGGGTGATGCCGGTGATGTCCACTTCCTGAAAGGCGTCGGTGCCCAGCACTTTGCTGGAGACTTGGCCGGTGATGCACACCATGGGAATGGAATCGAGCATGGCGGTGGCGATGCCGGTAACCAGGTTGGTCGCGCCGGGGCCGCTGGTAGCCACGCAGACGCCGACCTTGCCTGAAGCGCGCGCATAGCCGTCGGCCATGTGCGACGCGCCCTGTTCGTGGCGCACCAGGGTGTGGTGAATGGGAAACTTGCGCAGGGCGTCATAAACCGGCAGAATGGCGCCGCCCGGATAGCCAAAGACGTCGGTCACGCCCTCGCCCACCAGCGTGGCCCACACAATCTCCGCCCCGGTCAGGCGCGTGGGAGTGGTGAGATGGGCATTCGATGCTTGCGTATTGTTTCCCATGAGAAAACTCCTTTACAGAGATCAGAGATCAGGGGTCAGAGATCGGTATTTCCAAGAGCGGTGTTAGCGTTGTTCGCGGAGTTAGCGGTGCTAGCACGTCAATTTGCTAACAACGCTAGCTCCGCTAACAGCTAACTCCGCTGCTATTTAGCCTTCAACCATCCCGCTTCGTCGTGCTTTGCTTCAAACGCATCCAGCTCTGCCGTATGCCGCAGGGTCAGGCCAATGTCGTCCAGCCCTTCAATCAGGCAGAACTTGCGGAACGGATCCACGTCGAACGTCGCTTTGAAGCCCTGGCTGTCGGTCACCGTCTGATCTTCAAGTGACACGGTCAGCTTGTAGCCGGGAATCGTCTTGGCGTTTTCCAGCAGCGTAGCCACCTGTTCTTCGCTCAGGCGCACCAGCACAATGCCATTCTTGCCGGCATTGGAAAAGAAGATGTCGGCGAAGGTGGGCGCAATGACCGCGCGGAAGCCGAAATCGGAAAGAGCCCATGCGGCGTGCTCGCGGCTCGATCCGCAGGCAAAGTTCTTGCCCGCCACCAGGATTTGCGCGCCCTTGTACTTGGGGTCGTTCAACACAAACGCCGGGTCCGGCTCGCCGGTGGCTGTGCGCCGCCAGTCAAAGAACAGAAAATCGCCGTAGCCGGTCCGCTCAATGCGCTTCAAAAACTGCTTGGGAATGATCTGGTCGGTATCGACATTGGCGCGGTCCAGCGGCGCGGCCAGCGATGTGAGTGTCGTGAACTTTTCCATTAGGCCTTCACCTCCGGCGTAGCCAGCTCGTTTACTTTCCAGTTGCGGATGTCGACGAAGTGCCCGGCAATGGCGGCTGCGGCGGCCATCTCCGGCGAAACCAGGTGGGTGCGTCCGCCGCGTCCCTGGCGGCCTTCAAAGTTGCGGTTGCTGGTAGAAGCGCAGCGTTCGCCCGGCGCAAGAATGTCGGGGTTCATGGCCAGGCACATCGAACAGCCCGGCTCGCGCCAATCGAATCCAGCCTCGCGGAAGATGCGGTCCAGTCCCTCGGCTTCGGCTTGCGCCTTCACCAACTGCGAACCGGGAACCACCATCGCGCCCACCTTGGACGAAACCTTGTAGCCCTTGGCGATGCGGGCCGCGGCGCGCATGTCTTCAATGCGGCCGTTGGTGCAGGAGCCAATAAACACGCGGTCGATGGCCACTTCTTCCATCGGCGTGCCGGCCTTCAGATCCATGTATTCCAGCGCGCGCTCAAAGCCGTGACGCTCGATTTCCGTGGTTGCGTCGGCGGGATTGGGCACCTTGGCCGTGATGGGCGCAACCATGCCGGGGCTGGTTCCCCAGCTCACAAACGGGGCCAGCGTGGCTGCGTCGATCACCAGTTCTCGGTCGAACTTCGCGCCTTCGTCGGTGACGAGCTTGCTCCATTCGCTGACGGCCTTGTCCCACTCCGCGCCCTTGGGCGAGTGCGGGCGGCCCTTGAGATACGCAAAAGTCTTTTCGTCGGGAGCGATCATGCCGGCACGCGCGCCAGCCTCAATGCTCATGTTGCAGACCGTCATGCGGCCTTCGATTGAAAGGGCACGAATCGCCGAGCCGGCATATTCAATCACGCAGCCGGTTGCGCCGTCGGTGCCGATCTTGCCGATGATGGCCAAAATGATGTCCTTGGCCGTCACGCCCGGCTGCAACTCACCTTCGACCGCAATGCGAAAGGTCTTGGGCGTGGATTGCGGCAGCGTTTGCGTGGCCAGCACGTGCTCCACTTCGCTCGTGCCAATGCCGAAAGCCAGTGCGCCAAATGCCCCGTGGGTCGAGGTGTGCGAGTCGCCGCAGACAATGGTCATGCCCGGCTTGGTGAAGCCCAGCTCGGGGCCCACCACGTGCACCACGCCCTGGTTGGGCGAGTTCACATCGAACAGCTCAATGCCAAAGTCCGCGCAGTTCTTGCGCAGCGCGGCAATCTGCTTGGCCGCGATCTGGTCCACAATGTTCAGCCGGCCCTCGAGGGTGGTGGGAATATTGTGATCCACCGTGGCCACCGAGCGATCGGCCCGGCGCACCTTGCGTCCGGCCAGGCGCAGGCCTTCAAAGGCTTGCGGCGAGGTGACCTCGTGCAGCAGTTGCAGGTCGATGTAGAGCACGGTGGGTTCGCCCTTGGGCTCCACCACCACATGCTGCTCCCATACCTTCTCGAATAGCGTCTTTGGTTTGCTCATGGATCACCTTTGATTCAAATCGTTGTTCTTTGATGCGTGGATCAAACTTGTTATTGGGTGCCCCATCCTTGCCGCGGTCTTTTGCGGCAAGGGTGGGAAACCACGAATCTTTACGCCGTCACCAGCAAAGTCTTGACCGTCTCGCGCACTTTTGCGCCCATTTCGGTGGTCGAAAGCACGGGCAGCCCGTCCGGGTTGTCGCGGGCCAAATCCGGCGTGCGGAAGCCCATCTCCAGAACCTTGCGCACGGCCTTCTCCACCGCCACCGCCTCGGCCTCAAGCCCGGCCGAGTAGCGCAGAATCAGCGCCGCGCTCAGAATGGCGCCCAGCGGATTGGCCAGGCCCTTGCCGGCGATGTCCGGCGCGGAGCCGTGGACCGGCTCAAACAGATTGACCTTGCCGCCAATGGTGGCCGAGGGCAGCATGCCCAGCGAGCCGGTGATGATGCCGCCTTCGTCGCTCAAAATGTCGCCAAACAGATTTTCCGTCACCACCACGTCGAAGGTGCGCGGCCGGTTCATCAGGTGCATGGCCATGGCATCCACGTACTGGTGCTCAAGTTCCACGTCGGGGAACTCGGCCGCCACTTCGATCACCGTGGCGCGCCACAGTTGCGAAACCTCAAGCACGTTGGCCTTGTCCACGCTGGTCACCTTCTTGCGGCGATTGCGGGCCAGTTCGAAAGCGATGCGGGCAACCCGCTCCACTTCGCCTTTGGTGTAGCGCATGGTGTTCCAGGCTTCGCCCTTTTCCTTGTCCCACGCGCGCGGCTCGCCAAAGTAGAGGCCGCCCAGCAGTTCGCGTACAAACAGAATGTCGGTGCCGTCGATGACTTCGGGACGCAGCGGGCTGTTGACGGTCAGTTCCTTGAAGGCAAAGGAGGGGCGCAAATTGGCAAAGCCGCCCAGCGCGGCGCGAATGCCCAGCAGGCCGGCTTCAGGCCGCTTGTCCGGGGGCAGGGAATTGAACTCGTTTCCGCCCACCGCGCCCAGCAGCACGGCGTCCGAGGCCAGCGCGGCAGAGAGCGTGTCGGCAGGCAGCGGCGTGCCGTCCTGCACAATGGCCACGCCGCCAATGCGGCGCTCGGAAAAATTGAACTCATGGCCGCGCAACGCCGCCACTTCCTTGAGAACTGCGACTGCTTCGTTCGTAACTTCCGGGCCGACTCCGTCGCCCGCCACCACCAGAATATTCAGCTTCATTTGTGCTCTTTCCTAAGTTCAAAGATCAGTTTTCAGGGATCAGTTACTGTGCTGCGTTGCCCGCAATCGGTTGGTCAATCTCTCCAGCAATTTCAGAACCATCAGCAGCATGACCCAGATGAAGAGATAGTTCAGGCCAAAGGCAATCTGCAAATAAAGATCGGAACCGCCTGAATACCTGGCCAGGCGCAAAACAGAGGCCGCGATGATCAGGCCGGGCGCATAAAACGGAGCCGCAAACCAGCTGAAGTTTGTCCCGTCCAGCTCGTAGGCCAGCAGCATGAGCAGCGGAGATGCGATTCCGGTCCACGCCAGGCGTGCAAAAAATCTCTTTCTCATGCGTTCCTTCTAATAAATCCCAAACAGGGCTTTTGCGGTAGAGATTTCCCTCAGGGGCTAAAGCTCCAGTTTACTGCTGCTCCTGTGCGGGATTCCGCAGGGAATTGAAAAACCCGGCGAACTCCGCACGCTTCACTCAAAACCAAATCGCTGGAAAGGCACTCAATCCAGTTCGGATACCGGCGCGCGGCGCGACTCGCGAATCTGGTCGGGCACCAGGCCGACCAGATCCTGGTCGTAGATGTTCTTCTTGCGGTCGGCCAGGGCGACAAAACGGTAGTAGGTCTGTTGCAGTTCTTCACGGCTCAGCGTGAAGCCGAGCTGCTCCAGCCGGTGGC
>CAVZNE010000380.1:0-5207 GCA_963776445.1 Terriglobales bacterium | reverse complement strand
CAGTACAGGCTGAATATAGACTTGGCTCTCGGCGGAATAGACCCGAGACTTCAACGCGACATAAGTCGCGGCCAGGGCCAACCCGGCCAAGATGAATCCCAGCGCCAAGCCGCGATGCAACTGCAGACTGCGCCTGAAATTCAGCCGAAAGAACGGCTGCTCGTCCTTGCCTGCTGGAAAAGAACTTCCCGCAGGGGGCGGAGTGTCGGGGACGCTATTCCCGTGATGGAACTGCTGCAAAGGGACAGATGGACTACGCTGCAGATTCATAGCACCCCCGCATAAAATGCCATGGAGGCGACGGTCATAATCGGGTTAAGCCGTTCCAGGATGTAGGTTGCGCGATAGAAGCCACTCTTGGGAACAAAAACGATCTCGCCTGGCCGCAGGGTAATTTCCTTTGATTTCACCGGATTGAGTACGTCAGAGAAGGAAAAAACGCGGGAGGATCCGGTAGCCGGATCCACAAGCTGGATATGGGGATTGTTGCCGACTTTTTCAGTGAAGCCTCCCGCTCCGGCCAGGACGCTGGCCAGGGTCGAGCTGTGCGTCAATGGAATGGCGCCGGGATGTTGCACCTCGCCGAGAACAGAAACAAAGCGCTCGGACATACTGGGCACATAGATCACATCGTCGCGGCGCAACCGCAGATCGGCCAGGGTGTTGCCGGACTCGATCAGCGCCTTCAGTTCCACCCACACCACCTGATCGCTTCCGCGATAGACGGCGCAGCGATCGGGAATCTGGTTCGTCCCCTGGATTTGCCCTATCCGGTTGTTGGGGCCAGTCTCCATTCCGCCCCGTGCGAGTGCTTCGAGCAAGGTCGGGGTGCCGTCGAAGGTGAGCAGGCCGGGATGATCGACCGCGCCGAGGAGCAGGATGCGGTTGGCGGTGTACTTGGTGACGGAGACTTGGACTTCGAGGTTGTCATAGTATTTTGCCAGGGACGCTTCAACGGCTTTGGCTGCCTCGGGGCGGGTGAGATCGGCCACCTTGACTTCGCCTGCCAGCGGCAGAGAGATGCGCCCATCCGGTCCAATGACCACTTTGGCCTGCATTTCCGGTCGCCCGGCAAAGTCCACGTTGATTTCGTCGCCTTTGCCGAGCCGGTACTCTTCATCCGTTCCCGGCTCAAAATTGCGCAGCGTATCGAGTGGATTCGGCTTCAAGGAAGGTTCGGACACTTTCTGCTCTGCTGCCTGGGCCTGTATCTGGGCTTCAATTTTGGCTTGAACCTGCGCAGGATCTTGAGCTTCCAGCCATCCGGCTCCAGACAGAAGCAGAAGGATGCATGCGCTGCCGATTCGGTGTTTCATGCCGTTGCCTCCCAGATGCGGAAGAGTTTCAATGCCTCCGCGGATCATTTGGCGAATCTTTCGCCGTTCCACTACCAAGAATGCCAGCTAGTGAGTCCTTTACAAGCCCGCCCTATCTCGCGGAACCTAAATTCCTGATTCTGCAAGCTTAGGGGAGTGCGCGGCAATGCGAAATACCACAAACAGGGGGCGCAGACTGTCACTCTTTGGTAACTTCGCGCGTAAACCGACGTGCGTACGGCGGAACTCAAGGCCGCGGCCCATCAATACCGATGCGCGCAACCTATTTTGAATCAGGAAGATGATGGAGAGAGTTCCTCTACTTGGAAAAGGCTCTCTCATACGCTGCGAGCAGATTGCCAACGGAAAATTCCCATGCCAATTCCTCTTCGACTCTCTTGCGCCCAAGGATTCCCATCCTCTCGCGCTCTTGGGGATGTTCCAGCAACCACAGGATCTTGTCCGCGAAATCGCGAACCAACTCCTGTTTGCTGGCATACAGAGACGCTTCCCCGGCGCTAAATCGTCCTTCCTTCAGATCGAATTGCACAATCGGCTTGCTCAGAGCCATGTATTCCATGATTTTGATCATGGTGGATATGTCGTTCATCTTGCACGGTTTGTCTGGGTTAACGCAGACGTCGGCGGTGGAGAGAATGTCGAGCAACTGCTGGTCGGAGACCCTTCCCGTGAAGTCGACCGTGTCGCTTAGTCCCATACCGCTTGCCATTTCCCGCAGTGCAGCCAGTCCCGGTCCTCCCCCGATGCAGGTGAAATGAATGTCGCCGCGCCCGGATTCCTTGATGTGCAACGCCACTTGCAAGAGAATATCCAGGCCTTCCTGAATACTCATGGTGCCCACATACCCGACCAGGTATTGCTTTCCGTGCTTCAGAGCAACTTTCGGGGGGACGGCTTTGAAAGTCTTCAGGTCTGGACCGTTGCGAACCACAAAGACATCGCCGGGATCGCGGCTGCCTCTCGCAATCGCCAGTTCCTTGTAACTGTTGTTGGTGGCCATCACCACGCTGGCGCTGCGATAAGCCATTCTTTCCAGCCGCATCTGCACCTTATAAAACGCATCTTCCCTGTCGTATTTTGAAAGATATAACTCCGGACAGGCATCGTGCTGGTCGAAGATGTACTTGACTCCGAGCATCTTGAAGGGAAGCGCGACCAGAAAAATATCGTCTGGGGGATTGCATCCCTGGATCACTCCAAAACCACGTCGCAGATAAATCCACCAGGAGAATAGAACCTCCCAAAACAGCGCGCAAAAAAACTCCCAAACAAACCCCCAAAGACTGTTTCCTTCGCGCGGCATGGGGTGCCGGTAGATATGGATTCCTTCGAGAAACTCGTAGCCTTTCTTGTATTTCTTTGCCTTGGGACACAGTACGGTAACTTCATATCCGTTTTCGCGCAGCGAGCGCGCCTCTTTCCATACGCGCGTATCGAAAGGGACGGGGAGGTTTTCAACGATAATGAGAATCTTTCTTTTCACGATTGGGGTCCTGTCGACTGCATGGCTCGGTACAGTCCTGCGAGTGCGCACATCATGGTTGCCTGCCCCCAATGCAGCGTGGGTGTCTTGTTGACCAGCCTCTGCGAATAGCGGCGATAGTAGAAATAGCCGGTACGATCCTGCATGTTCGCGATCGTCCACTGCGCGACTTTCAGCGCCAGCGGCAGAGCGTCGGGATCGCGATCGGAAAAGTACACGAGTGTATCGATTGCCTGTGAACTGCACTGGATATCGATGGGGAGCGTCTTGTGATTGTAGTATCGCGGCGTCCCGTCCGGCAGGAAAAACGTTCCCTTCCAGTACGCGTATCCACTATTAATGTTCTGGTCGAAGCGAGCGTCGCCGGTACTCTCCGCGTAATGCTTGAAACAATCCAGCACATAGCCCGAATGAAAGTTATCAACCCAGTGCAGATTCGCTTCTTCGCCGTAGTACCACGATCCATCCGGCCGTTGATGCTGGGCGGTGTATTGCATGGCCTTCTGCGCCAGCGCCCGATATGCTTCATTCCCGGTGGCCGAATAAGTGCGGGCAAGCAGGCTGGCGCCTAGCACGTTTGCGTTGTGAACCTGGCGGTTTTGCCCTGGGATATAGCTAATGCAGATTCCGTCTCCATCGGCAGTCGTCTGCAGGTCGCGCACAATATGCTCGCATGCGCTGGCCGCAATCCGCAGGTAGCTGTCTTGGTGGAAATGCTCATAGCCGTCGAGAAACGCATGCCCGATCAGCGCCGTCCACACGATTGTTGGCACGCCTTTCGGCAAATAGAAGACGCGCGACTGGTAATCGAAGTGATTGCCCCAACACGCTCCCGAGTAGCCGGTTGACTGGTTGTCCATCAGCCATTGCAGGGCAAACTGAGCCTTGTCGGCCCACACTTGCTCGCCTGTTGCCTGGTGAAGACGAATGAAGCCACGGGCCAGGAACCCCATGCCCTTGGTGGACTGTCCCTTGTCCACTCCGAGCAGAGGGCGCAGGTTGAGAGGGAACCGCCGCACAGCCTGTTGAAGCACCGCGCGCAGGAAGCTGTTTTCGAAGGTGAGCGGACGCACAAACCGCGCGTTGAGGCCATCGAATGTGTCATAGCCGCGGTAGTTGTTTTTCTCCAGCCAATCGGAGAGGCTGCGGATAGATTCACCGACCCCGGACTTTGCCGCGGGGAGTCCATCCCAGTCTACGAACCGCTTACCAACAGATGCCGTCATACTTGCCGTCTCCGCTCGATTGCTCGCCGATGCGCACAAAATCCACCAACTGCTGGTCGTCGCGAAGTCGCCTGGAAATATCCTCAAAGGCGGGATCCCGGTTGCCGATCACCACGGTTTGCGCGTGCTCCAATGCCTCGTCAATGCTTTGCACCATGAGCCTGGATATGTGCGGAATGCGATTCAGAATGAGATCGCGATTGGCGCCTATCAGACTGGCGATGTTTACGTTCTTGTCGTAGATGCGCAGGTCGTATCCTTTGCCGATGAGTCGCTCGATCACTTCGATCATGGGGCTTTCGCGGAGGTCGTCGGTCCCTGCCTTGAAGCTGAACCCAAGAATGCCGATGTTCTTGTGTCCCTTTTCCACGATCATCTGCAGGCCCCTGTTTACCTGCATTTCGTTGCTGTGCAGGATGGATGCGAGGATCGGCAATTCCAGGTCGAGGGTTTTCGCCTTGTAGGAAAGGGCGCGCAAATCCTTGGGCAAGCAGGATCCTCCAAAAGCAAACCCTGGCAGCAGATAGGCGGTAGAGATGTTGAGTTTCTTGTCCTGACAGAAAATCTTCATGACATCGTGCGAATCAACGCCGAAGGACTTGCAGAGAGTGCCGATTTCGTTGGCGAACCCGATCTTCAGCGCGTGCCAACTGTTGTCGACGTACTTGACCATTTCCGCGGTCTTGAGATTTGTCCGTATCAGCGGAGCATCCAGGTGCTTGTAGAGTTCAACCAGAATCTCGCCACAGGGTGTGGTCAACTCTCCAATGACCGTTTTGGGAGGCGCATTGAAATCCTTGACGGCCGAGCCTTCCCGCAAGAACTCCGGATTGTGGCAGACGCCAAAATCCTCCCCGGCTTTCTTTCCTGAAAACTCTTCCAGGACGGGGATGACGATTTTGTGCATGGTTCCCGGAAGGATCGTACTGCGGATCACGACGCTGTGCCACCCGGTTTTGCGCTTCAGAGTCTCGCCGATTTGTTCGCAAATGCGGCGGATATAGCGGAGATCGAGGTTGCCATTGGTTTGGCTGGGAGTGCCGACACAGACAAAGGAGAGTTCGGTTTCCAGCATGGCCTGAATGGGATTGGTGGTTGCGCGCAGCCGGCCCGACTTTACATTTGCGGCGATAATCTCGCCAATTTCGGCCTCGATGATGG
>CAVZNE010000379.1:0-7419 GCA_963776445.1 Terriglobales bacterium | reverse complement strand
GGAAGAACGCCCCGCGCGAAGGAACATCGACCGCAATTGTCGGTGTGCGGGGGCTCTCCAGCTTCGATGAAAATTTCATGGCGGAGCGGCTGAATGAACGCGCGCGCGCAATGGGTTCCAGTTGCACTTACGCGGGTCGGCCAATCTCTCTTTCGCGCAACCTGGGGATTCCGGTAACGACCTTGCGCATCGCAGCGTATTTCGATCGCGACGCTGCGTTCCGCGCTGAACTCATGGACGCCTTGCGGTCAGCCGCATCCGGATTTACGCGCATTCTTGTGCCCGGCATGTTGGGGCTCCAATCATCTGACCAGCAACTCGATCAGTTCGAACAAGATCTCGGCTGCTCTGTCGGTGAGATGCCAACTCTGCCTCCGTCCGTCCCCGGTCTGCGCGTTTTCCATCGCCTGGAGAGCAACCTTCGCAAGAGTGGCGTTGAGCTCTTTCGCGGATTTCCCGTTAAGAAGATTGAGATTCACAGTGACGATTGCATCCGGTTGCAAGTTGACAGTCCCGGACACCCGACGATCTTGCGCGGCGAAAGCGTGGTGCTCGCAACCGGTCAATACTCTGCCAGCCTGCTGGGCAATGCATGCGCAGGTTGCGACGAGCAGTTGCGGCCCATCAATTCCACCGGCTCAGTGATGGCGCAAAATCTATTCGTGGCGGGATCGCTGTTGCACAGCGCCGCCAGTGACAGCGGCGATGCCATGGAGATTCTCACCGGCTACCGCGCGGGCAATCTCGCAGCGTCGACAAGGGGAAACTATGCGGCAAGATGACTTCGCGATCGACAACTGTTTGAAGTGCTCGTTGTGCAATACCGTGTGCCCAGTACTCGGCGTTCATCCGCAATACCCTGGTCCCAAGCGCCTGGGTCCGGAGCTTGAACGCATGCGTCGCGAAGGCATTCGCACGGATACTGAGTGGGTGGAATACTGCCTCGGCTGTCATCGCTGCGATCTGGTATGCCCCAACCAGGTGGAAGTATCGCAGATGATCGCGCGCGCCAAAGCAGAGCACCGCAAGCCGCTAGTTCGCGGGTTGCGCGACTGGTGGTTTGCACGTCCGGGGCTGATTGGCCTGCTGGCCTCAATTCTGCCGGCCATTTCCAACTTCGCGCTGTCCTTGAAACTGGTTCGCTTCTTCATGTCGAAGATCATCCTGATCGAACCGCGGCACAAGTTTCCCAAATATTCCAGGCCGAATCTGCGCACGCCTGCAAACGTCAATAAGGAGCTGCCGCGCGTTTTGTTTTTTCCTGGCTGCTTCATCCGCTACAACCGCCCAGAGCTTGGCCGTACAGTCATCGAGCTTCTCGAGCAGAACGGCTTTGCTGTGGAAGTTGCCGCAACGGAGTGTTGTGGAATTCCGGCGACAGCCAACGGCGATGCGGCATTGGCGCGCTCGCTCGCGCGCGCCAATGTCAAAGCCATGGCCCATCAGGTCGACTCGGGAATGCGCATCGTCGCTGCCTGCTCCAGTTGCGGACACATGCTCAAAACTGGATTTAGCGGATTGCTCGAAGAGGACAAACAGTTCGCAGACGAGGCGCAAAAGATTGCAGCCAATACCTACGATCTTGCCGAGTTGCTTATGCAGCAGTTGGATGCTGGCAAGCTCAACACGAACTTCGAGCCGACCAGCCTGAAGCTCGCCTACCACGCGCCCTGCCATCAAAAGTCGCAAGGCATCGGCCGCCCGTGGTATCACCTGTTACGGCAGATTCCCGGCGTGACGGTTGAGGATCTTGATTCCGGATGCTGTGGCATGTCCGGCACGTATGGTTTCAAACAGGAGAAGTACGGCGTCTCCATGGCCATCGGCCACGATCTGTTCGAGAGCATCCACGCGGCACAACCGCAGATGGTCACCACGGAGTGCGCAACATGCCAGTTCCAAATCGAGCATGGAACCGCCGTCAAAACCACCCATCCCGCCGAGGTAATGTTGAAGGCTTACGGCGCGCACCGCTCCAATTCCTGATCCGGCCGCTCAGGTTGCGCCGCATCAAAATGCTTCACCTTGAGCGGAACCGGTTCTCTGTTCAGATCTTGCCTGGATCTGTCTTCCGCTCCCTCAGGGGTATGTGTGATTTTGTGTTTCGCGATCCAGTGCTTCATATTTCAAAGTTGGCTAGCAGGTCTGTCTATAGCAAAACCAGAGTTAGTGTATCCCGAAAGCAGTTCATCCAAGTCGACGCGACCACCAGGAAGCGGCGACCTCGCATGCATTGAACAGGACACAGGGACTCTGGTTTTGCTCTAGCGCTCTTATTAGTTCGTCAGGATTGCCGTTCCAAGCTTGACCACCGTATGCCTGTCGGCATGCTCGGGCGAAGCCAGACTCGCGGCCATCAAGCTACGCGCAGAATCTTCCATCAGGGCAGTCTTCAGCAACTTTGAATTGGGGTTATAGTCCGGAATCAGTTTCTTAAGTACATGGACCAGACGAACCACATCATGATCTTCAAGAATGCTTTGCAGTTCGCTCAAATGCGCCTTGATTTGCCGCACATCGACATCATAATCGCATACAAAGCTCTTTATCTTTGTATGCGAGGTTGGAACCAGGTGTTCATCTTTCAAATTCAATTCTTCAAACAGTTTTTCCCCTGGACGCACGCCGGAATACCGAATCTTGATGTCCCGATCAGGCTGCAGCCCAGACAGCAGAATAAGATTCCGGGCCAAATCGACGATCTTCACCGGCTCGCCCATGTCGAGCACGAAGACTTCACCGCCTTCACCGATAGCGAAGGCCTGCAAAACCAGTTGGGCTGCTTCAGGAATGGTCATGAAGTAGCGGCACATCTCTGGATGAGTAACGGTCACGGGGCCGCCGGCAGCAATCTGCTCCTTGAAGATCGGCACCACGCTGCCATTGCTGCCTAGAACGTTGCCGAAGCGCACCGAAACAAACTTCGTTCCGCTCTCCTGCTGCAACGCGCGAATCACTAGCTCGGCCATCCGCTTTGTTGCGCCCATCATGCTGGTCGGCCGCACTGCCTTGTCGGTAGAGATCATGACAAAGTCTTCTACCCCATGCTTGATGGCGGCCAGTGCAACCTGCCACGTGCCGAAGATGTTGTTCTCAACGGCCGCGAAAACGTGCTTCTCCATCATCGGAACGTGCTTGTACGCGGCCGCGTGATACACGATGGAAGGCTCGTAGGTATGCATCACGTTCTGCAGCATATCGGGACGCGTGATATTGCCAATCTCCGGATAAAAAACCAGTTCAGGAAACCTGTGGCGCAGCTCCCTGTCGATCTGAAACAGAGGCGTTTCCGCTTCGTCGAAGCCGACCAGTGCGAGCGGATGGAAGGAGGCGATCTGGCGGCAAATCTCAGAACCGATGGAGCCCGCGGCTCCGGTAACCATCACAACTTTACCTTCAATGCGCTCGCGGATGAGTTGTTGATCCAGTTTCACCGGCTTTCTGCCCAACAAATCTTCCACTGCAACATCCCGGATCTGCTTGCCTAATTCCGCGCCCTGAATCAATTCGCCCAGACTGGGAACCATCTTGTATTTCACTTCCGCATCCATTACGTACTTCAGGATGCGCACCATATCCTGGCCCGCGGCAGAGGGAATTGCGATCAGAACGACGGTGACGTTGTGCTCGCGCACCAGTGCGCCAATGGACTTTCCGGTTCCCAGCACCCGCTTTCCCAGCAGATGCAGGTCGGCCTTGCGCGGATCGTCGTCGATCAGGCCGACGACTTCACTCATCAGGTTCTGGTTCTGCAGCAGCTCGTGCAACAGCGCTAGCCCGGCGGCTCCGGCTCCGTAAATCAGCGTCCTCGTCCGGTCGCCTTCGGCCTGTTTCGACCACGTCGTGTTCACAACGAAACGAACCGCCAGCCTGCCGCCCACGGTCAGAAAGCAGGAAACCAGCCAATCACTAATGTATACAGAACGCGGTACCGCCCAGGGCCCAAGGAACAGAACAATGCCAACTCCGCCTGCTATCGATCCCACCGTATTGGCCGCTACTATCCGCGCCACATCGTAAGACGAGGTGTGTCGCCAATGTCCCCAACTCACCCTGCAAACCAGAAACGAGGTCCACTTCAGCGCTGCCCAGATACACAGCGCTATCCCCATCGGATGGATATACCCTGCCGGCATCGCCCCGTCAAATCGCAACTCGAATGCAATCAGCGCTGAGCAGGCGAATGCCGCCAAGTCCACGGAATACGCCAGAATGCGGCGCCTCATACGCTCCATGGAATAGCGCCGGGCATGCAGCGAACCTGGAAACATATCTTCCTCCTGGAATTCAATCCCTTGCTTCTGTGATAGCTTCCGATTATTGCAATCTAACTTCCGGAACTGCTTGATTGCGTGAACTGAAATTTACGCTCTCCCCAATTCATCCCACAACGGCTCAGTTAGAATTCTCTTCCAGCCTGAGATGGCCAGGCCTCGGCGCGAGCGGCAGCTTAGGCATAATCACATCCAACCAGAATCGCGCGTAGGTGCGCCCGGCTTCCCGGCTATCCCGATAGGACGATGGAGGAACATGCTAGCGATAGCCCCTCGCATAGATATTCGTCGCTTCGCGGCATTCTCGCGCCGTGCCGATACGGTTCAACTTGCCTGCACGACCCGCGGGTTTCCGGATCGCGCTCCCGGTGAAGCAGACTACCTGAGGTTCAGACAGGGCGCTACCCGACTGCCTGGGCGATACTCCCTGGATCTGCCATCGGTGCTGGAGTAAGTACATCCGCCCAAAACCTGGAGTGTCCGTGTATATCTGCCTGACCTCCTAAGTCTGACAGTCTACCGGTGTCGGTCAACTTTGAGATCCACGGATGCATCATCACTGTCATCACCAACGCTACTGGGACTATGGTTGGATCCACGTCGCACACTTTGTTACTTTCAATCTTCTTCGCTAGGTACCTGTTTAATAAAAGAAAGATAGGCGCGAAGTACTCTTTGCAGTACGCCTCTGCCTTCCAAGGTAACTCAAGAAAAGCAACCGCGATCAGCCGTAGCATACCGGGCTTGGAGGTAATTGTGTCTTGCAGTATTTCAACGAGCCGCGGGAAGGCAACCTCAAGTGTTTCGCATTCTGCAATGCTGTCCTGAATATCTACTCGAATTTTCAGATCCGTAGAACAAAAGCGGAGACCCGACCAAAAAAGATCCTCCTTCTGGCCAAAATGCCGAAATTGCGTGTCTTCCGGTACACCTGCCAGGCGAGCCACTTCCCGTGTGCTCGTCCCGTATTACCCGCGGCGGGCAAACAGATGGGCCTCGGCCTGAACGATCCTGCCGCTTGGGCCAGCCTCCTGCAATATGGCACACGGCCCGTGCCACGAGCCGAAACGAATTCCACGCTGCAAATCGCTGCAAACAGTCAGGATAGCAATCTTACGGCATGCAATCAGAGGTTTTATGACGCAACAGAAGCGTAAGTGAGCGCTTAACTATTTGAAAGCGACAAGACGCGACAAATTCCGTCAGATATCGTCATGCAAGTCCGGCCGATGCAGGATTGCTCGATTCTCAACCGAAGGTAGCGCACCTGCATGCGTCTTTGGTTACCTCATAGTCCCAAATCATGCAACTTCCTGGTAATGGGGCGCACCCGGGCTGTTCAGCATAGCGACTGAAACGTTTAACTGCGCGCTACTGCGGTTGAGCCCACACAAACAGAGAGAGGCGCTGCGACAGTCGAACAGCTTTCCCGCATATAGTTCGCCGCTCGGGCCTCCGTCAGCGGGAGCTATCATCTACCTGTGCATACCTATCCAAGGCTGGAAGATATCCTGGCCAACGCCATTACCCATGGAATCGGGGCGGCGCTGGCGCTTGTGGGCGCGGTATATCTGATCGCGGCTTCCACGCGCGGCACCGTCTGGCATGTGGTGAGTTGCTCGGTCTTCGCCGCCACTCTCGTACTCGTCTATGTGATTTCCACGCTTTACCACGCCTTGGTGCGCACGCGGGCGCGGCATGTGTTTCATGTCCTCGACCACTCTTCCATCTACCTTTTGATTGCCGGCACCTATACGCCCTTCACGCTGGTTTCGCTGCGCGGGCCAGTAGGCTGGGTGCTGTTTGCCGCGGTCTGGTCGCTGGCCGTCGCGGGCGTCATCTTCAAGTGTTTTGCCATTGACCGGTTCGCCGTGGCGTCGGCATTGGTCTATCTGTTTCAGGGCTGGTTTGTGGTTTTTGCCGCCCGGCCGCTGCTGCACGCCCTCGGCTGGCACGGAATGATGTGGCTGGGCGCGGGGGGAATCGCTTATACACTGGGGATCGTGTTCTTCGCCCTGGACCGGCTGCGCTATTTCCACGCCGTCTGGCACATTTTTGTCCTGGCAGGCAGCGTGGCCCATTACTTCGCCATTTTGTTCTACGTCATCCCGCCGCGCCCGTGAAACAGCGGTTTTCACGCACTGCTTCGTTACTGGCCTATTTCAGCTCACCTTGCGCACGGGCAAGATCCTCGGGAACTCCGATGTCGATAAAGTAACCAGATGTGACAAAGGCGAGCGGACGCACCTGTTTGATGTGGGGCACAAAGAAATCCTGCTCCAGCGAGAAAGCGGCGGGCATGTGGTAAGGCGCGAACATATCCCGATTCATCACATACGTGCCCACACTGATCTGTCCCGGACCCGAGTGCCCTTTTTCTGTGAAGCCGACAACGCGCTCCTCTCGGGTGATCATGCGGCCGTACCGGGCGCAATCGTCTGCGTTTGCCGCTGCAATTGAAGCGATACCCTCAAGAGCGATGTGGTGGGAGAGCATGGCTGCGTAATCCAGATCGACAAAAGTGTCGCCGTTCATGACGAAGACCGTATCGCAATGGGCCATAGTCAGTGCCCTGAGCGTTGCACCGCCTGTGCCCAGCGGTTCATCCTCGATCGCATATGCCAGTTCCATCCCCTCGAACTGCTCGCCAAAACACTCACGGATCATGCTTGCCATGTATCCCACCGACAAGATGACGCGTTGCATACCTCTCAGCTTGAGCCTTCGCAGAAGCAATTCCAAAAATGGCCTTTTGCCCACAGGCGCAAGAACCTTGGGCACCCCCTGAACCACAGAAGCGAGGCGCGTGCCGAAGCCACCTGCCAGCACGATTGCTTCCATGGGGAACGCATAATCGCTCACGCCATCCTCCACGACTCCACACCGCTGCTTGTGAAATGACATCCGACCACGTTTCCCTCCCTGGTGGCGGTTAGCGCGTTCGTGACTCGCAGCTTGTCCTTCACATCCACCAAGAACATCATGAATCCGCCGCCGCCGGCTCCCGATACCTTACCGCAGTATGCGCCAGCGTTTTTTGCCACATGGTAAAACTGCTCAATGCGCGCGTTGGAGATACTGCCCGCCATCTCCTTCTTTGTTTGCCAGGCCGATTCCATCACCGCTCCCAGTTGCTTGATGTCAC
>CAVZNE010000378.1:0-3847 GCA_963776445.1 Terriglobales bacterium | reverse complement strand
TTCATTTTTATTACTTGCTCGACTCATCGTATTGCTCGCAGCGCCGCCAATCCCAACGATCCTGCCGCGGAAGAAACGGTGGTCGGCGTTGATACATCCACTGGCCGCATCTATGTCGATCGCACCCGCTCCGGTAAAACGGACTGGTCCCCCGACTTTCCCGCGCGCGTGTCTGCTCCGCTCAAGCACTCGGGAGAAGTTGCAATCCCAATCCAGATCGTCGTGGACAACAACTCCATTGAAGTTTTCGCCGACGGCGGCGAGACCGTCTTTACCAACCTCATCTATCCCGCAGCGGCCAGCCAGGGCATAGCGTTTTACTCCACACTGACCCCGCCCGGATCCGCGCCTGCCCGCATCCGCGATGTGGAGTTGATTCCGCTGGAACAAGCGCCGGCCTTGAAGTAGGCCGTACCCTCCCGCATCCGGTGAGAAAGGAACGGCTGCGAGACTGCCGCGGTTCCCGGCTCCGCGATCGTTCCCTTTGCTGCGACACAAGGCCAATAAAAAGGCGTCTTCAACCTGGAGGTTGAAGACGCCTTTTTTGTCTGGTACTCGATTGCCAGCTTAGAACGCAGCCACCGTCTGACGCAGGCTGTAGGAGCTAAGCGTCTTGATGTAGTTGCCGCGGTCGAAGGGCGACGTATCGGGAACCGAGCGGCGGCTGAGGCTTCCGCGCGTATCCCACAACGAAGTGTATTCGCGCTTCTCCAGCCAATAGCGCATATCGGCCAAGACCCTGGCGATGTGCTCAATGCCGTGAATATGAAGTGCGGAAGCCATCATGGCGATACCAGCGCCGGCCATGATTCCCTTCAACACATCGTCGGCCGAATGGACGCCGCCGGAGATGGCGAGGTCGAGCTTGAGATGGCCGTAGAGAATGGCCGCCCAGTGCAGACGGGGCAGCAACTCCGAGGGCGTGGAGAAGTGCAGCGTGGGCCGTACCTCCAGCGTCTCGATGTCGAAGTCCGGCTGATAGAAGCGATTGAAGAGAACCACGCCCTTGGCGCCCGCATCTTCCAACTGCCCGCAGAGAGCCGGGATGCTGGTGAACGACTGCGAAAGCTTGACAGACACCGGGACCTTGACGGCGCTGGTGACCGCAGTGACCAGCTCGAGAAGCTGCTGCTCGAGCTGAGCTGACGTCTGGCTCTTGTCGGTAGCCAACGCATAGGTGTTCAGTTCGATGGCATCTGCGCCAGCCTGCTCCATATCCTTGGCATAGCGCACCCAGCCACCGGTCGTGGCGCCGTTCAAGCTGGCCAGGATCGGAATCTTGACAGCTTCCTTGGAGCGCCGCAGGTGCTCGAGATAAACCTCGTGCGTCATGCGGTAGTCGCTCAGGTCAGGCAAGTAGCCGAGAGACTCGGCAAAGGAGTCGGTGCCCCGCGAGAGGTCGTCATCCAATGCCTTGGACTCCAGTTCCAACTGCTCTTCGAAGAGCGATGTGAGCACGATGGCCGAAGCGCCCGCGTCCTCCATGCGCCGGACATTGTCAATCGACTCGGAAAGCGGCGTCGAGGAGACCACGATGGGTCCATTCAGTTTCAGGCCCAGGTATTGTGTTGAAAAATCAATCATTTTGAACCTCCAGCAGCCTGCGCCGCCAGTTCTTCTGCAGTCTTTTCCATGGGAGCGATGTGCGGCGTTTCACCACGGCCCGGCATGGCAGCCCGGGCGGAGTAAACCCTCCACTGACGCTCAACGTCGTCCTGCGCTTCTTCAAGCAACTTTGCGGCCAGCTCGGGATTACTGCGCACCAGCATGGTGTAGCGGGCCTCGCGGTACGTGTAGTCCTTGAGCCGGATGGCCGGCGCCTTGGAGTCGAGCTGGAACGGATTCTTGCCGGAATCGCGCAGGTCGGGGTTGTAGCGCATCAGCGGCCAGTAACCGGACTGAACAGCCAACTTCTGCTGCTCCAGACCGTGCACCAGATCGTAGCCGTGCGCAATGCAGCTGGCGTAGGCGATGATGATCGACGGCCCGTCGTGCGCCTCGGCCTCCTGGAAAGCCTTGGCCACATGGCTGTCGTTGCCGCCCAGAGCGACCTTGGCTACATACACAGAACCGTAGCTGACGGCTTCCATGGCAAGATCCTTCTTGCTGTTGGACTTGCCGCTGGCGGCAAACTTGGCAACCGCGCCGCGCGGTGTGGACTTGGACATCTGTCCGCCGGTGTTCGAGTAGACCTCGGTATCCAGAACCAGCACGTTGATGTTCTTGCCGGAGCCGAGCACGTGGTCCAAACCGCCGAAGCCGATGTCGTACGCCCATCCGTCTCCACCCAGAATCCATACGCTCTTGCGCACCAGGGCGTCCGCGATGGCCAACAGGTTCTTGGCGTCGGAAGAGTTGTTGCCGGCCAGCTTCTGACGAAGCACCAGTACGCGCTCACGCTGCTCGTTGATCTCGGGCTCGGTCTTCTGCGATGCGCCTAGCAGCGCCGTCACCAGGTCGTCGCCAATGGCCGGAGCAAGCCGCGTTACCAGCAACTCAGCAAAGATCTTCTGCTGGTCGAGGGCGGCGCGCATGCCAAAGCCAAACTCGGCGTTGTCTTCGAACAGGGAGTTGGCCCACGTGGGTCCGCGGCCTTCCTTGTTCTTGGTGTAAGGCGTGGTAGGCAGGTTGCCGCCGTAGATGGACGAGCAACCGGTGGCGTTGGCAATGTAGAGCCGGTCGCCGAACAATTGGGTGAGCAGCTTGACGTACGCCGTCTCGCCGCAGCCCGCGCAAGCGCCGGAGAACTCGAACAGCGGTTCAAGAAGCTGCAAATCCTTGACCTGGGTGTGTGACAGCGAGGAGCGGTCCACCTCAGGCAGATCGAGGAAGAACTCCCAGTTCGCGCGCTCGGCCTCGCGCAACGGCTCCTGAAGCGTCATGTTGATGGCCTTCTTGCTGGAGTCGCTCTTGCTCTTGACCGGGCAGATTTCCACGCAGACGCCGCAGCCGGTGCAATCCTCGGGCGCGATCTGCAGGGTGTAGTGCTCTTCTTCCCTGCCCTTCCACTTGGGCTTGGCCCACTTGAAGGTGGCAGGAGCCTTGTCGGCGAGATCGGCGCTGTAGATCTTGGCGCGAATCACCGCGTGCGGGCAAACCATGGCGCACTTGCCGCACTGGATGCACAGGTCCTTGTCCCATTCCGGAATGTGCAGGGCAATGTTGCGCTTCTCGTACTGCGCGGTCCCTGTGGGGAACGCGCCGCCGGCCGGGAATGCGCTGACGGGGAGCTTGTCTCCGCGTCCCGCGGCAATCTCGCCCAGTACGTTAAACACGAACTCGGGCGCCTTGCTGGAGAGGGACGGGATCAGATCGAAGTCCGACGTGGCTTCCGTGGGAACTTCGACTTTTTCCAGGTGAGCCAGGGCCGCATCGACGGCGGCAAAGTTCTTGGCCACAACCGCTTCGCCACGCTTGCCATAGGTCTTCTTGATGGACTTCTTGATCTGCTCGATCGCCTCTTCGCGCGGCAGTACGCCGCTGATGGCAAAGAAGCAGGTCTGCATGATGGTGTTGATGCGGCGGCCCATGCCGGCCTTCTCCGCAACCGTGTAGCCGTCAATCACGTAGAATTGGATCTTCTTGCGAATGATCTCTTTCTGCGTGGTCATCGGCAGGTGGCTCCAGACCTCGGAGGCCGGGTAAGTCGAGTTCAGCAGGAAGACCGCGCCGGGCATGGCCGCTTCCACCGCATCCATCTTCTCAAGGAAGCTGAAGTTGTGGCAGGCCACAAAGCTGGCCTTGGTGATCAGGTAGCTGGAGCGAATGGGGTTGGGACCGAAGCGCAGGTGCGACGTGGTCATGGAGCCGGACTTCTTCGAGTCGTACACGAAGTAGCCCTGCGCAA
>CAVZNE010000377.1:0-3500 GCA_963776445.1 Terriglobales bacterium | reverse complement strand
GAACAGCATCCAACTGATCTCTGACCCCTGATCTCTATTATTTGTGCAGCAGCGGTGTGAGAACGGGTAGCAAAGTCTTTGCGATGATCTCCGCGCCTTTGGCTGTGGGATGGATGCCGTCGGGCTGGATGGTGCCGGGTACATGGACCAGATCCTTGTAAAGCATGGGTACAAACGTCGTGTGGTGCCGGGCGGCCAACTCGCGGAAGACCTGCTCGAAGGAATGGATGTATTCGCTGCCGTAGTTGGGCGGCAGGGTGATCCCGGCCAGCAGGATCTTGATGTGCGCGCTTTCCAGTGCGGTGAGCACCTGGTCGAGATTGCGGTGGGTCTGCTCTGGGGGCAAGCCGCGCAGACCGTCGTTGCCGCCGAATTCGACGATAACTACCGCAGGGTGCAGCAGCAGGACGGAACGCAGATTGGCGACGGCGTCTTTGGTGGTTGCGCCGCTAGTTCCCAGGTTGCTGACTTTGTAGTGGTAGCCGCGGCTGTCCAGGTCCCTCTGCAGGGCATCTGTATAGGACTGGCCAGACTGCAGGCCGTAACCAGCGGTGATGCTGTCTCCGTAGCAAGCCAGGACAGGCCGTTCGGCGACCAGCAGGGGCCCGGCGAGAAGCAGAAATCCAAACGAAACGATCAGAGCGCGGCGAACGTCCACAGAAGCAGTGTAACGAAAAGCAGGGAACAGACGACGGTGTCGAGGAGAATGACCGAGTGATTGAAGTCCGGGATGCGAAGAAGTGGATTCAGAACGGCGCGCGGCGGGTGGAGATTCTGAAAGGGATTTCTGTGGTCATTCCGGCGGGGCAGTTTGTGGCTATTGTGGGCGCGAGCGGCAGCGGGAAGAGTACGCTGCTGGGGCTGCTGGCCGGCCTGGACACGCCCAGTTCGGGCGAAATTTGGCTGGATGGGGTGCCGATCCACAACCTGGCCGAGGCGGAACTGGCAACGGTGCGGGGCAGCAAGATCGGCTTTGTCTTCCAGTCGTACCAACTGATTTCCACGCTCACGGCTTTGGAGAACGTGCTGCTGCCATACGAATTGAACGTGGAAGGCAGCGGGCTTGAGCGGGCGCGGAGGCTGCTGGTTGAGGTCGGGCTGGGCGAGCGCATGGACCACTACCCGATTCAGCTTTCCGGAGGAGAACAGCAGCGGGTGGCGCTGGCGCGGGCGTTTGTGGTGGAGCCGCCGATTGTGATGGCCGATGAGCCGACCGGCAACCTGGACTCGGCCAATGGACGGCTGGTTCTGGATCTGCTGCTGGAGCGGAACAAGCGGTCGGGAACGACGCTGGTGCTGGTGACGCACGATCCCGAAGTGGCAAGCCGGGCGGACCGCAGGATCGTGCTCAAGGATGGGCAGATCGTGGAAGATACGCTGCCCTTTGCCGGATCGGCAGCGGTTGCGGAGCTGGAACAGAATGGCTAAGCGCGCACTGAGTTGGAAGCGGGCCGGAGCCATTGGCTGGCGGGATTTGAAGTCCGCGCCGGGCAAGTTCGGCTTTGTGGTGCTGTCGGTGGCCGTGGGAGTGGCGGCTCTGGTCGGAGTGCGCGGCTTCAGCGAAAGTTTCAAGCGGACCTTGAGCACGGAAGCGAGGTCGCTGATGGCCGGAGACCTGAGCGCGCGCATCTTTCGCCAGCCCACAGCAGACGAAGAACGCAAGGTCAAGGCGCTGGAGCAGCAGGGAATTCGCAGCACCTGGGTGACGGAGACCATTTCGATGGCTTCTGTGCCGCCGGACCCGGTGCCGCTGCTGGTGTCGCTGAAGGCCGTGGACCCCGGCGAGTATCCCTACTATGGAAAAGCCGAGTTGGAGCCCGCCATGAGCCTGCAGCAGGCTCTGGATGAGGATTCTGCGGTGGTGGCGGAGGAGTTCCTTATCCGGCTGAAGGCGCAGGTGGGCCAAACGCTGCGGCTGGGGGGAAGAAACTTCAGGATTGCGGCGGTGCTCAAGCAAGAGCCGGACCGGATCAGCGCCGGTGCAGGGCTGGGGCCGCGGGTGATGATCAGCCGCGCGGCGCTGCTGCGCACAGAGCTGCTTGCGCCGGGGAGCCGGGCCAGCGAACGGCTGCTGATGAAGCTGCCGGCAGCCGGGGCGGATACGGCGGCGGTGCGCAAGCTGGTGGAGGCGGCGCTGCCCGATGCGCAGGTGATGGATTTCCGCGAGGGCAATCCGGCGCTGAGCCAGGGTCTGGAGAACTCGACCGCGATTTTGAGCCTGATTTGCCTGGTGGCCATGGTGTTGGGAGCGATTGGCGTGGCCATGGCCATGCATGCGCACCTGGAGCAACGCATGGACATGCTGGCCATTCTGAAGGCGGTGGGCGCGGGATCGGCGGATCTGCTGCGGATTTTTCTCTTACAAACTTTGGGGCTGGGGCTGGCCGGAGGTGTGCTTGGTGTGGCCGCCGGAGTGGGTGTGATGGCGGCTCTGCCTGTGGTCTTCGGCAATCTGCTGCCGGTGCATGCGACGCTGGAGTTTCCCTGGAGGTCGATTGCGGCCGGGTTGGGAACGGGGCTCTTGACCACACTGCTGTTCTGTTTGCCGCCTTTGCTGGACGTACGGGGAGTGAGGCCGGTGCTGGTGCTGCGGCGACTCGTTGAGCCGGGGCCTGAAGGCTTTCGCGGCTGGATGGCAAGTTGGTGGGCGCGGCGGCTGCAACTGGCGATCTCGGCGGTCGTGATTCTGGCACTGGGCGGAATTGCCTGGGCGCTGTCGGACTCGGCCAAGGTGGGCACCTGGTTTGCGCTGCTGTTTACCGTTGCGCTGGTGGTTCTGCTGGTGCTCGCGGCGGTGGCGCTCCGGACGCTGCGCTTTCTGCTCAACCGGGTGCGGCTGCGGCTGCCTTCGTCGCTGCGGCATGGGCTGGCGAATCTCTACCGGCCGGGCAACCAGTCGGCGGCGGTGCTGGCAGCGCTGGGCACGGGCGTAATGCTGATTCTTACCGTCTACCTGATGCAGGCGACTCTGTTGCGCGATCTGCGTGCGACCGCTTCGCCCAAGCTGCCGAATATCTTTCTGGTAGACGTGACGACCGACGAAGTGGCGGGAGTGAAAGATTTCTTTCTGCACACGGTCGGAGTCAGTCAGTCACTGGACCTGATGCCAGTGGTCCAGGGACGATTTGTTTCGCTCAACGGCAAGCCGCTGGAGCAATTGAAGGACCAACACTTTCCGCGGCGCATGCTGGAGAATGCGGAGTTGACTTGGGCGGATACGCCTCCCGTCGGCGACAAGGTGACACAGGGCAAGTGGTGGAGCGATGCAAACGCCGCGGAGCTGGCAGTAAGCGAAGGCGTGGCGCAACGGGTCCACCTCGGCGTGGGCTCAGCGGTGGAACTGGAGACGGGCGGGGCCGTGCGGCCGTTGAAGGTGGCGGCGATTTATCGCGCCGATGGGCAGCACCTGGGAGCGCGGGTGCCGTTTGTGCTGCCTTCCGGGCAACTAAAGGACCAGGCGGCCACATGGTACGGCGGGGCGCATGTGGACCCTAAACAGG
>CAVZNE010000376.1:0-4651 GCA_963776445.1 Terriglobales bacterium | reverse complement strand
AGGCAAGCTGGAAGTGGACGGCGATGATTCTGCAGCCGGAGTTCATTGCGCAGCCACAGGTAGACGCGGCATTTGACGAAGTGCGGAAGAAGAAGAACCCGGCGGCGCTGGACCGGGTTCGCTTTGAGACGCTGACGGAGGGCAAGTCGGCGCAGATTTTATATGTGGGTTCGTTTGCGGACGAGGGGCCTGTCATCCAGCGGATGCACGACTTTATCCACACCGCCGGGAAGCAGTTGCGCGGCAAGCACCATGAGATTTACCTGAGCGATCCGCGGCGAACCGCCCCGGAGAAACTGAAAACCATTTTGCGGCAGCCCATGGAGTAGGGACGCTGCTTGCAACCTTGGCTTCTGTGCTTGCGACAGTAAAAAGTATAAAGTCGCAAGGATGGGGCACAGAGCTGCATCTCGGGGGATAGAGACGTCTATTCCGGCAGAAAAGAGAAGCCCAGCCTCTACCGTGGAAACGCGGAAGAGGCGGGGCTTCAGGCTGACTCGCTGACGCGCTACTTAGCCGGCGAAGGTCGCTTCTTCCACTTTTCTGGTTTGCTCGATCAGCTTCGCCGGGTAGTAGGAGTTGCGGATGTACTGCTTCACCATGCGGTTGGTGTTGAAGTAGGAGCCGTTGAAGGCCACCGTGCTGCGCATGAGGCGGGCCCACTTTTCGGGAGACTGCACGTAGAGGGGAACCACGGCGGTTTCAAGCTTGTTGTAAAGCGACGCGGCCTCCTCGGCATCGTCTGCGCCGTCTTCGATGGCCCAACCGGTAACGCCCTCGATGCAGCCTTCGATCCACCAGCCGTCCAGAATCGACAGGCTCGGGACGCCGTTGAGGGCGGCCTTCATGCCGCTGGTGCCGGAAGCCTCATAGGGCCGCTTGGGCGTGTTGATCCACACATCCACGCCGGCCGTGAGCAAGGCGCCCAGGTCCCAGGCGTAGTTTTCGAGATAAACGATGCGCAGCACGCCGTTGGAGAACCTGGCGGCATCTTCGACGACCTTTTGGATCAAGGCCTTGCCGGGGTCGTCCTGCGGATGAGCCTTGCCGGCGAAGAGAATCTGCAACCCGCCGGCGGCGGTGGCGATCTCAACCAGGCGCTGGGGATCGGAGAACAGCAGCGTGGCGCGCTTGTAGGTGGCCACGCGCCGGGCAAAGCCCAGAGTGAGCACATTGGGGTCGAGCACCAGTCCGGTGCGCGCGGCAACTTCAGTCAGCAACAGCTCTTTGGCCTGGGCATGTGCCTTGAGAATGGCCTTTTCCGGCACCTCGATGGCATTGCGCAGATGCAGATTGTCGCGCCGCCAGGCGGGAATATACTCATCCAGCATCTCCTGGACCGGCTCGGAAACCCAGGTGGGCGCGTGAACGCCGTTGGTGATGGAGTCGATGGCCGCCTCGGGGAACATTTCGCGGGAAACTTTTCCATGCTGCAGAGCCACGCCGTTGGCATAGCGCGAGAAGTGCAGCGCCAGCAGCGTCATGTTGAGCATGCCGTCGCGAAAGCAGCCCTGCCTTTCCAGGCGGGCGGTTCTGTCGCCGCCGAGAATGCGAATGGTCTGCTCGGTGGAGAAGCGGTCATGGCCGGCAGGAACCGGGGTGTGCGTGGTGAAAACGCATTTCTGGCGCACCTGCTCAATGTCCGTCACTGTGGCCGAGCCAAGCGGTCCGCCGCCCAGTTGGCTCTCGAGCAGGGCCAGGGTCAGCAGCGCCGCGTGGCCTTCGTTCATGTGGTACACATTGACCCGGTAGCCGAGGGCGTTGGCCATGCGCGCGCCGCCCATGCCCAGCACAATCTCCTGCTGCAAGCGGTAGTTGCTGTCGCCGCCGTAGAGGTGATCGGTCAAGCCGCGATCCCATCCCGAGTTCTCGTTCAAATCCGTATCCAGCAGATAGATGGGCACCACGTGGCCGGAACGGCCCACCATGTCGTAGCGCCAACAACGCACGGTCACAGTACGGTCTTCGACTGAAACGGTGATGCGCGCGGGCTCCTCAACGCAGAAATCCTCAGGATTCCAGGGCTGGACATCTTCGCGCTGCTTGCCGCTGCCATCCAGATGCTGCTGGAAGTATCCTTTGCGGTGGAGCAGGGTGAAGGCCACCAGGGGAACACCCAGGTCGGCGGCGGAACGTAGCGTGTCTCCGGCCAATACGCCGAGGCCGCCCGAATAGGTGGGCATGCCGGGATTGATAGCGATCTCCATTGAGAAGTACGCTACATGGCCCGCAGTGGGGAAAATCTCGTACGAAAAGGGTTTCGAGGGTGCGGATTGCATAGTTTTTTGATTTCTCCGCCGCGCATTGAGAAGCCGCGGAAGTGGCGACTGGGGAATAAAAAAAAGACTGGGGAGGCCAACTGCTCATCAGTGTCCTCCAAAGTCCTCAGCAGAGCAAACTTCTGTTAATTTTACCAAGTAATGCTTCCAGCCGCGGGAGAATGGTGCCGTTTGTGCCAGAGCAGCGACTGCGCTATGCAAAGAATCCGGGACTTTTTTTCATCTCACGAAAAAGCCCGAGGGCGGCGTCTCCTGTTGAGAATCCGCCCTCAGGCTTCGGGTTGGGGGTGTTGCGGAACGCTAGGCCAGCCGGTGAGCGCCGCCCGAAGCATGGCAGATGTGAATCTGCGGCTCGATCCCGAATTTGGCGGCGTAGCGGCGCCCCAGTTCCGCGGCAAAGGCCTTGGCCTGGCTGCGCTCCACTAAATTAATGGTGCAACCACCAAAACCACCGCCGGTGAGCCGCGCTCCGATCAGTCCGGGCAAATCCTGCGCCATGTCCACCATGGCGTCGGCCTCAACGCAACTGCCTTCGAAGTCCTTGCTATAGCTGCGGTGCGCTTCGGCCATGAGCCGGCCGACTTCCTTCAGGTCGCCGTTTTCCAGGGCCTTTTCTGCGGCTACTGTGCGCAGGTCTTCGCTGATGACGTGGCGGGCGCGGAGCAGCGACTTGGGCGCCATCTCGTGGCCCCATTTTTCGAGATCCTCGAGGGTGGCGTCGCGCAGGAATGGAACCCCCGGGCGGTGGCTGGCGATGACCGCGCAGGCGGCCTCGGACTCGGCGCGGCGGGTAGGATAGTCTCCCCCGGCAATCGAGTGCTTGACCATGGTGTTGGCAATGACCAGCGCGATGTTGGCGGGAATGGGCGCGAGTTTGAAGCTGAGGTCGCGGCAATCCAGCAGCAGGGCGTGGTCCTCTTTGCCATTGGCGGAGATGAACTGGTCCATGATGCCGCAATTGGCGCCCACAAACTCGTTCTCCACCCGCTGGCAGAGCCGAGCCAGCGCTGGCCCTGGAATGCTGACGCCGATGAGCGTGGTGACGGCCAGCATGGTGACCACTTCAAGCGCGGCTGAGCTGGAAAGTCCCGAACCCAGGGGAACGTCGCCCCACAGACTCAGGCTGAAGCCGGGGATTTTGTACCCCTCGCCGGTCAGAAGGACAACCACTCCGAGTGGGTAGTCGCTCCAGTGCTTGGCAGCCTTGGCGGGCAGCGCGGCCGCGTCAAATGTTTGTTCCTCTGTGTAATTCTCGGAGTAGATGACGATTTTGCCGTCGGTGCGCGGCGAGATGCCGGCCAGGGTGGCAAAATCGATGGCCACGGGCATGACAAAGCCCTCGGCGTAATCGGTGTGTTCGCCGATCAGGTTGACGCGGCCCGGGGCCACAAAGATCGCCGGCTCCGCCTGGAAGCGGGCTAGATGCAAGGAGCGTAATACAGCAGGATCATGCATATCAGTTACATCCTCTAAATGGATTCAAGCTCAACAAACATGGGCCAGGAGAAGCTCTCTCCGGACTGAAGAACACGGGACCAGGGACCAGTGACGGCCAGTGAATCTACGGGTGCGGTGCAGGGCTCCATGGCCACGCAGTGCTGCAGAAGGCCGCCATCTTCGGGGAAGCCATCCTGGCAAATCCACAGGCCAAGGTAGGGCGTAGCCGCCGGGTCAAAGCTGACGCGCAGCCGAACACCGGCTTTGGGGCGCTCCAGCGCCACCCAATTTTCGGATGCGGCTAGAGGCCCGGCGAAGAGCTTGTCGCCCACACCAGAATGCGTTGGCGCGGAGATGCGCAGATCAGTTTCGCCGCCCGCGGTCAGCTTGGCAATCGGCCACGCCGCGACGCCGTTGCTGTTGTCGAGGCGGTCGTTGCGGGTCCATTCGATGCGCAGGGCCTTGATGGAATCGGGCAGGTGGAGGATATCGCCCTCCTCGGCCGCATAACCGGGGTGCGCCGACCAGGACCAGGGCGTTGCACCGGTTCCGGTATTGGTCACCTTGTATTCGGCGGCGATGCGGCAACCCTTGGTCGTCTCCGTCAGGGTCAGCTTGCGCTCCAATGCCAGGGGCAGCGAGAAGCCTCCGCCGCGCAGAGTGACGCTGCTTTCCGTACGAGCCAAAGTTTGCCACTGCACGCGCCACAGGTCGCCATGGTCGGGAATTGTGGCGGGGCCGGCGGTGGTTTGTAGAAATTCGGCGGCGGGTCGTATTCGGCGGTGGTCGATGCGCGGTCTGTCAAAAGCGTTTCGGAGGTGCTCAATTTTGACGCGCCGATCACCGATCCTCCGGCAGTCCCGGCGGTCAACGCTTATTTGGCCGCACGTCTTCCCGCGCCCACCGTGACGGTGCCCGTCCCCGCCACCCCGCTG
>CAVZNE010000375.1:0-4828 GCA_963776445.1 Terriglobales bacterium | reverse complement strand
TGCAAGAGCATCTGCGCGGCTGCGATCATTGTCAGGTCACGCTCAACACCACGCGCAAGACCATCGAGATTTATCGTTCGCACGAGATCTACGATCTGCCCGCCGGCCTTCGCGATCGCCTCCACGCCGCCATCATGGCCCGCTGCAAAAAGGGCTGCTAGCATCCAATCCAAGCAAAACGGCACGGGGGACGAGTTGAAACTCGTCCCCTGTGCCGTTTTGAGCCAGCATTGAGACACAAAGCAAGAATCCCGCACTACTGCTTCTCAAACTCCACCACTTTTGGCCCAATCGCCGCAGCACACTGGCCCGGAGCCAGGTGGCCGCAGCCCCGGAAGATCTCCAGCTCCGACTGTGGGACCAGGCTGTGCATCTTCTCAGCCTGCGCCGCCGGGAAGATGCGATCCTCCGCGCCCCACACAATCAGCACCGGCATCTTGAACCGTGGCAGCAGCGCATCGGTGGCGTCGCGGCCTGTCATCATGGTGCTCACCGCCCGGTGAATCACCCAGGCGTTCTGCCTGGAGATGCGCAGCACATCCCGCGCAATGAACCCCGGAATCTCTGGCGGATGCGGCGTCAGCAGCGCTTGCAACTGGTTCAGTTCCTCCGGCGTAGTAGGCGTGAACAGCCGCACATCCCACTTGGGAACCTGCCAAATGCCCACACTGTCAAACAGCATCAGCCGCCTCACCCGATCGGGATGTTTTGCCGCTACGTGCTGCACAATCCCGCCGCCCATCGACCATCCGCCCAGGTCCACCTGCTTCAACCCCAGCGCATCAAAAAAGCCCACAACCGCTTCGGCCTCGTCGGGCACTGAATAAGAAAAGTCCGCCGGCTTTTCGCTCCGTCCGTAGCCGGGCAGATCGGGCAAATAGACGCGGAATCCCGCGTTGGCCAAAAAGGGCGCCAGGGCGCGCCAATCCTCGGCGCGTCCGCCCAGCCCGTGCACCAGCACCACCGCCGGCCCGTTCGCCGGTCCCTCCGCAAAATAGTGCACGCGATGGCCCGCAACCGTAACCGTGCGGCTCTCCACGCCCGCCAGGCGCAATTGCAGATAGGTAATCCCATTGAAGCAGCTCACCGGACGCGCCCAAAATCCTATGCCGGCAACCAGAGCCAGCGCCGCCAATCCGCCCGCAATCCACAGCAGTCTTTTAACCAGTCTCACTATTCGTCCTCTCCTTGATTCAATGTCCGCGCCCGCTGCCAGCCCTTCTCGATCACCCGCACCGTGATCGGGTCCAGCTTCAGAGCGCTGTGGCTATTCCACTCCGCCCGGTCCACCCATCGCGCCGCATCCGCATCGGAGGCAGCCCGCAATGCGCCGCCCGCCACGCGGCAGAGAAAATCCGCGATCACGTAATGGTAACGGACCCGCTCGCCCTCGCGATGAATGCGGTCCAGCAGCTCAACCAGTTCCAGCGGCTCGACAATCAGGCCGGTTTCTTCCCGCACCTCGCGCGCCACGCCGCTGGTGAGGGCCTCGCCCAGTTCCAGCATCCCGCCCGGCAGCGACCAATGCCCCTTCATCGGCTCGTTTCCGCGCCGGATGAGCAGCACCCTGTCCTGTTTCACCACCACCGCGCCTACGCCCACCAGCGGCGTCTCCGGAAATTCCCTCTGCATGGTTCCCTCACCTTCAAATCCACTCTACGATAATGCCTTCGCCGCCCCTTACGGCAATCTGCAACTCTGGACACCTCTCATGCGGCTCGTGCGCCCCTCCGGTCGCCGCATCCTTTAGTGAGCGGTATCATCTAAGAAAACCGGGAGAACCCATGCCAGACTTCACGCTGCTCATCAACAACATGCACTGCGGCGCCTGTATTCGCCGCGTTACGCAGACCCTCACCGACACGCCCGGGGTTGAGGTCAAGGAAGTACGCCTGGGCACGGCCCGCCTCAGTTCCACACAAGACCCTGCACCCGTCGATCTTGCTCTGCAGGCACTGGCCAAGGCCGGTTTCCCCGCGACCCTGGAACAATAGGTGCCCGCCTCCTCTCCAGAAACGATCACCCTCCCGGTGCTGGGCATGACCTGCGCCTCCTGCCAGCATCATGTGGAAGAAGCTCTGCGCTCGACGGCCGGCGTCGAGTCCGCTCATGTCGATCTGATGGCCCACCGCGCCAGCGTGGTTTTCGATGCGGCCATCGCCACGCCGGACGCGCTGGTTCAGGCCATTCGCAGCGCCGGTTACGACGCCGTACCACCCCGCCCCAACGACGCCGGTCCGCAGACGCAGGACCATACGGATGAGTCCGCGCGCAAGGCCGCGGTTACCCTGGTTGCCGGCGCTGCGGCCATGCTGATGGCCATGCCCCTGGGAACAGAGATGGGCACTCTGGACCACGCCCTCATGCGTCTTGCGCCCTGGCTCTATGCCCTGCCGCCCAATCTGCTGCGCTGGTCTCTGCTGATTCTCACCGCGGTGATGCTGGTCTGGGCCGGGCGCGGCATCTACCTGAGCGCCCTGCGCGCCCTGCGCCACGGCAACACGAACATGAATACGCTGGTCGGGCTGGGCACCAGCGTAGCCTTTGCTTACTCGGCCTACGCCACCCTCTGGCCCGCCCGCGGACGCGAGGTCTACTTTGACGCGGTTCTGCTGATCGTCGGTTTCCTACTTTTGGGTAAGAGCCTGGAAAGCCGCGCCAAGCGCCGCGCCCTGGCCGCGCTGGACGCGCTCTCTCGCCTGAGTCCCGTAACCGCCCGCCGCTTGCGCGATGGCCAGCAGACCGTCGTTCCGCTTGCCGAGATCGAGATCGGCGACAGTATCGTGGTTCTGCCCGGCGAGCGATTCCCCGTAGACGCTGCCATTCTCGAAGGCCGCACCACCGTGGACGAATCCATGCTCACTGGCGAATCCACGCCTCAGGCCCGCGCGCCCGGCGGCCTGGTCCTGGCCGGCTCGCTTAACTACGACGGCGCAGTCACCTGCCACGCCCAATCGCTGGGCGAAGCCACCGTGCTGGGGCAGATCACGCGCATGGTCCAGCAGGCTCAGTCCTCGCGCGCGCCCATGGAGCGGCTGGCCGACCGCGCCAGTTCCATCTTTGTCCCCGTGGTTCTGGCTCTGGCGGCGCTCACTTTTGCCGCGTGGCTCCTGGCCGCGCATTCGCTTCCGCTGGCGATGGCCAACACTGTCGCCGTGCTGGTCATCGCGTGCCCCTGCGCCATGGGACTGGCCGTGCCCGCCGCTCTTACCGTGGCCGTCGGGCGCGGCGCGCAACTCGGCGTCCTCTTCAAAGGCGGCGAAGCCATGGAGCGGCTGGCCCACCTCGACGTCATTGTCCTCGACAAGACCGGCACCCTCACCGTGGGACGCCCGGTGCTGGCCGCCGTTTCTCCACTCGCCGGGCACAGCGAAACTGATCTGCTGCGCCTTGCCGCCGCCGCCGAGGAGCGGTCGAACCATCCCCTGGCTCACGCCATTGTGGACCACGCGCGCGGCCTTGGGCTCACCTGGCAGCCCGCCGAAGATGTGCAGATTGTGCCCGGCCGCGGCCTCACGGCCACAGTGGAAGGCCAAGCCTGCATGCTCGGCAACGAAGCCATGTTCAAGGAGTACTTCCTCCCGCTGCCGCTGCCCGCCGCGCCGGTAGAGTCCGGCATGACGCGCCTGTGGATGGCACTCGACAATGCGCCCGCCGGGTATTTCGACGCCCGCGATGCCCTTCGCCCTGACGCCGCCGAAGCGATCGCAGCTCTACGCAGTTCGGGTCTGCGCGTCCTGATGCTGACCGGCGACTCGGCCGAAGCCGCCGCGCCCATTGCCGCCCAGGCAGGCATCACCGAGTTTGAAGCCTCGCTCGATCCGGCCAGCAAGCTGGCGCGCATCCGCGCCCTGCAGCAGAGCAATACATTGCCATGTTCCTGCGGGCGCCCCTTGGCACAACATCGTATTGCTGATGATGATGCGGGACCAAGGCCCTTCTGTTGTCTCAGGATAGATGAGGTTTTCTTTTTTGAGCTTCTCGCAGATGGTGGGGAAATAACTGGGAGGCGTCGCGAGGTAGAAAATGCGGTTGCCTTTGGTGCCGAGGCGATGGTCGAGGTTCTTTAGGCGCTGATTCAGCTTCCGCATACCCTTCATCATCGTGAAATTCCGACATATGGTAGTAAAGATGGTCTTCAAAATGCTTCCATAGCGATTCATCAATCGGCTGCGTGCGTGAAAACTTTTTCACGGCCTCTTCCATCTCTTTACGGAACTCTTCGTCGGTTTTAGGGCGTCTTGCAAATCCGACGCAGGCAAACTGCGAGGGGAGCTGGCCTTCTTTGAGGAGGTTATAGAGGGCTGGTACGAGCTTTCGGGAGGTAAGGTCGCCGGTGGCGCCGAAGATCACGACGATACACGGCTCGGTAAAACGGCTCTGATTTTCTTCATAGAGGGGGTTCATGCAAAATCCTTTCGGTCCAGATATGATTGTAAAATGATAACGGCAGGAGAGCATGTCAGACATTTGGGCGCGCTCTTTGCGGCGCACGCCGGCGTCTGTCAGCGACCGCTGGATAAGGGCGGAGATGATCCGCCCCTTTCGTCCCAGAGCTCCACGGGAAGCTTGGTGCTCATCTTCTGAAGCTTGGCGAATTTGCGGGCGGCCTCGGTCATTGTGCTGTCTCCTCCGCGCAGCGTCAGAGGAAGACCCGACGACGATTTTGCTCAATGGCGCCTTCTTTTTTGAGAAGCTCCGTCAGCTTTTGCGCAAAATCGCAGCTTTATTGTGCAGCATGCCGAGCGAGCGTGCAAGGATGTGCCGCTCGTCTGGAGACTGCAATACCGACGCGACTGTTCCAAAATAAGTCCTACAATTCTACCAC
>CAVZNE010000374.1:0-7599 GCA_963776445.1 Terriglobales bacterium | reverse complement strand
GATTCATTTTCTCTTCCGCATGGTGCACAACCAGGCCATTGCCGAAGAGATGGCGCAGGAAGTGTTTTTGCGCGTCTATCGTTCCCGGGAAAGCTACCGGGCCGAGGCCAAGTTCACCACCTGGCTTTATCGCATTGCCACCAACCTGGCGGTGAACCACGCGCGGGACACCAAGCACGAGCGGACGGCGCAGACCGTTTATCTGGATGCTCCGGACCCGGAGACAGGCACGACCCCGGACGTGGCGGACGAGGACCCCTCGGCGGAGCAGAACCTGCTGCGCGAGGAGCGGATGGCCGCCATTCGCACCCACGTGATGGCTCTGCCCGAACGGCAGAGGATGGCGGTGCTGATGCACAAGTACCAGGGGATGGATTACCGGCAGATCGGGGAGGTGCTCAAGTTGAGCGAGTCGGCGACCAAGTCGCTGCTCTTCCGCGCCTACCAGACGCTGCGCGACAAGTTGAAGGATTTTGTTTAAGTGAAAAAGGAGCCGGGCGACACCGGCCGGGAATGGGGGTTTCCAATGGAACGGATGAACAACGATTGCACCGGAATGGAGTCGAAGCTGGCGGACCTGCTGCTCGATCCAGAGTCGGCGCCTGCCAAGGTTCGAACTCATGTGGAAGGCTGTGACCGCTGCCGCGGCGAGTTGGAAGAGCTGCGCGCGACCATGGACCTGCTGGACGCCTGGAAGGCTCCGGAACCAAACCCCTATTTTATGAGCCGGATGGAAGCGCGGATGCGGGAGGAGCGCGCGGCGGCTCCGCAGAGCTGGCTGGCCCGCCTGCGCGCCAGTTTCACCTACGGACCCGCGACCCACGTTCGTCCGCTGACGGCCATGGCGCTGACCATTATGATGCTGGTGGGCGGCGGAACTTACCTGGGAGTGACCAACTGGGACCAGCCGGTTCCTCCTTCTGCGCCGACTGCCGTGGTGCACGATTTGCAACTGCTCGATAGCAACGCTCAACTGCTAGACCAACTGGAAGCGCTATCCGAGAACCCCGACAACGCCAACGACGCGAATTAGCGCCGTGGGCAGGCGGCGAGAGACGAGAAAGATGATGACCGGGCGACACAATGCGGGATGGATCGGCTGCGCGGCTTGGGCTGCGGCGGTCGCGCTGTTGTGTCTGCCTGCGGCTTTTGGCCAGCAGGGCAACGCGCCCAAGCCGCATGCCACCGCGCCGGCGCCTCGGGCCTCTGCCCCGCGGTCTCAGTCTCAACCCAACCGGTCCCCTTACCAGGGCAGGCCGCAGGGAAACTCGGTACAGCGCCCGTTGCCCGGCTACTCGGGCACTGCGCCCCGCTCGGGCTATCCGGGACAGAGTTATCCGGGACAGGGTTCTCCGGGCCGCGCTTATCCGGGCTCCAATTATCCGGGGCAGGGTTACAACCGGCCAGTCTATCCGGGTTCCGCTTATCCGGGCTCGACAAATCCGGGACAGGTCTATGTCCGGCCCACTTATCCGGGGTATGCATCGCCCGGCTCCGCGCCCGGCCATTTGGGCGCCTGGCTCAACGAGCATCGCGGCATTCCGGTCCAGGATCAGGAACGGGCACTGCGCAGCGACCCCAGCTTTAACCGGCTGCCGCAAGCCGACCAGCAGCGGCTGGTGCAGGAGTTGCGCCAGGTGGGCCAGATGCCCGACCCGCAGCGAGAGCGCCGCCTGGCTCGCGCCGAGGCGCTGGAGCGCATGTCGCCCCAGGAACGGATGCGAGTGGATCTGTCCGGACGCCGCATGCTCACCCTGCCGCCGGATCGCCAGGCGCTGATGAAAAGCGCCTTCCGCGACCTGCGCGCGGTTCCCCCGGATCAGCGCCAGATGGTGCTGAACTCCGGCCGCTATCAGGGCGCTTTCAGCCCGGAGGAGCGGGGCATCCTCAGCGATCTGCTGCGCGTGGAACCGTACCAACCAACCCGGTAAGCGCAACAAATCAGGACAGCTATTTGTTCACGAACGGGACTCGCCGTCCATGGTAGTGGATGGAGAGGAAAGGGGACAAATAAGCCCAAAACCGCCCGCAAGCCGCACTGAGCTACAATGGAAGGTGGGCTTAGGCCCATCTTTTTTTGCGCAACCAGTATTTCGCGCATCCAGTATCTTGCGCATCCAGCGCCAACACAGCAAGGAGCTCCCAAACTTATGGCGATTCCCGCCACTCATCTGCGTCCGGGCATGATCATCAAGCACAACGACCAGCTTCACTCGGTCTTCAAGGTCGAGCACCGCACGCCTGGCAACCTGCGCGCCTTCATCCAGGCCAAGCTGCGCAACCTCAAGTCCGGATCGATGTTCGAGCACCGCTTCCGCTCCGCCGACTCCATCGAGAAAGTCTCGGTCGACGAAGTCAAGATGGATTACCTCTACAACGATGGGGACGACTACTACTTCATGAACCCCGAGGACTACGAGCAGACCGTGCTCAAGGGCTCGCTGCTGGGCGACGCAGTGGAATATCTGACGCCGAACCTGCAGATCGAGGTGAGCTACATCGATGGCCAGGCCGTGGGTGTGGAACTGCCGACCAACGTGGAGCTGACCGTGATCGAGACCGAGCCGGGCCTGAAGTCGGCCACCGCCTCCAGCGTGACCAAGCCCGCCAAGACCGAAACCGGCCTGGTGGTGCAGGTGCCCGCCTTCATCAACGAGGGCGAAAAGATTCGCGTGGACACCAGCGAAGGCACCTACATGAGCCGCGCATAAATCGCTTGCGTTCGAAATGGAAAGCCACCGCTCCTGAGCGGTGGTTTTTTATTTGCGGCCAGTGCGAAGCCGCGGCTCTGTCCTTTGGCTGATCCAGACCTGCACGGAGAGCATCGCCAGCAGCGGCAGCATCCAGATCACGCGGCACTCGTAGCGATCCTCGGGCATCGACAGCGCGCCGGTCAGCAGTCCATTGGCGAGGACCATGAAAACCACGACCACGCCGAGTTCGACAAGGCGGCGCGGGCAGCGGCGGCCCAGAAGCGGCAAAAAGACGGCCAGCAGCCCCAGCGACGCCAGAACTGCCCAGTATTGAACCGTCGTGAAAAACTCCAGCGGAATGACATTCTGCTGCTGGCGGCTGTGGAGATAATTGGTTCGCTCGGCCGGCAGCACGTTGTCAAAATCCTCCAGCACCCAACCGCTGGGGTCCAGGTCATAGAGGCCGAAGCGGCTCATCTGCAGCAGAAAGTTGCCCCCGAACCGGGAAAGCTGCGGACCGGGATAGGCGCGCAGCGTGGCCAGGACGAGGGGCATCTCTTCGCGGACCAGTTGCGCGTTGGAAGCGTCCGTGCCGGTTTGCCAGATGCCGTCCTGCGCCCAGAGAAAGTTATCGGGATCGTCGGGCAGGTTCTGAACATGGCCGCAGATGGCCCAATGCAAATGGCCGCAGTTCTTCTCCAGGTACCAGCGCCCAGGGCCGTCGGCAATGACGCGGGCCATGAGGAAGGGCGGCCGCTCGCCGTTGAGCGAGGGCTGGCCGTAGAGGTAGCCGTGCAGCCCCAACTGCGCGGCGGCCGCCAGGGCGAGGATCAGGGCGACTTCGCCGACGGACTTGAGAATCCGCCGCAGCGGCTGGCGCTCCAGCCGCAGCACGACGACCAGCAGCAGGCACAGCACGGCCGCCAGCAGAAAGTGAGTGGCGTGGGAGGTGATGCCCCACCAGGAGATCAAGTAAAGGGCAATGCGCTCGGCGCGGGAAAGCGTCTCGCGGGCAAAAACCAGCAAGGCGAACGAAAGGTAGACCGCCGCGCCCAGAATGTCAGGCAGGATAAACGAGGCGTACCAACCGACACTGGTAAACGCGCTGAGCAGCAGTACCAGAACGAGGTAGTGCGCGACGGTATGCCGGGGCAGAAGGGCGCGGACGACGAGCCACAGGACAAAGGCCACCAGCAGGCATTGCAGGGCAACTACCGGCCAGACCGTGACGTTCCAGTGCAGGGGCAAAATGCCCAGGCTATAGAAGAAAGAGCGCAGGCCGTAGTAATTCGAAAACTGATGCAGAAACAGCGCCCGGGCCACGATGCGGCCATCGTCCAGGTAGGTCATCGAATCCGGGTAGAGCAGCGGAAAACCGTTATAGAACGCCGGCCAGGCCAGGAAGAGCGCGCCCAGAACCACCGCTGCGGCGCGACCGGTGAAAGTCCGGGCGGTCTGGCTCGGGGCGAGTTCCAGCTCGCCAGCCGTGGCATGCGTCATGGGCAGGGGTCCTTCCAGAAGTGATGGTCGAGAACGGACCCCATCGTATCACCCGGAACAATCGGGAGGCGAAAAGCCGGCGCGCAGGCAGGCTTTTCGGCGGAAAGTTCTCTATTTCTTTTTGTCGCGGATGCCAATGACGCTCATCATGCGCCCGGCGTGGCCCTGCGAAGAGCGATGCGAAAAGAACAGCTCCCGCTGGCAGTTGGTGCAGCCGCCGACCACCTTGATGGAGCCAGGCTTGAGACCCGCGTCGAGCAATTGGCGGCGATTGGCCTCGATCAGGTCCAGATGCAGGCTGGGACCGATGGGCGAGTGGCCGGGGGCGCGCTGAGTGAGGAACAGCATGGGGTACTTGTGGTGCACCGCATCGTAGTCGTCGACCATGCGAAATAAATCGCTGCCATAGAGGAACTGGGACTCGAACTCGGAAAGCACCTCTTCGCCAACGGCGTAGCAGCAGGCGCCGATGCCGGGGCCAATGGCGGCCACCAGATCTTCTGGTTTGGAGCCAAACTCCAGGCGCATGCGGCCGATTCCGGCTTGCACAATGCGCTTGACGGTTCCGCGCCAGCCGGCATGGAAGGCGGCCACCGCGCGGCGCTTGCGGTCGGCCACCAGAACGGGAATGCAGTCGGCGGTCTGGATGGCCAGCAGGATACCCGGCTCATCGGTCATCAGCCCGTCGCCCTTCCAGGGTCTCTCGCGGGCTGCATCGGCCGCCGTGGCGTAGACCAGCAAGCTGGAATGAATCTGGCGCAGGGAAACCAGCGGCGTGGCCGGGTCTCCGCTGACCGCCTCGGCCAAAAGCTGCCGGTTGCGGAGCACGATTTCCCGATCGTCTGAAGCGGTAAAGCCAAGATTCAGCTCTCCCGGCGCATCGTCCGCGCAGTAGGCCCGGCTCAGGCCGCCCAAGCGGGTGCTGAAGCCGTGCCAAAGCCAGGGCATTTTCTCCCAGCCCGGCACAGCCAGCCATTGAACGCCGTTGGGGGCAATGCGAGGAGTGGGCGCGGGCAGCGTCAGTTCCTCCGGCGCGGCGCGCTCAAAGCGCATGCGCACGGTGACGCCCGCGGTTTTGCCGCGACGATTGCGAACCAGACCGGCACGCTCAAAGAGAGCATCGAGGGCCTGAATCTCTGGGGCGGGATGATCGTGGGGCAAGGAAGAGGTCATCTCAGTTTGATTCTATCTGCAAGGGAGCACGGATAACCCTTCAGAAAGCAGATGGGCCTGCCTTCCGGCAGGCCCGCTAGAGAGGCATTTGAGGGAGGGGAACCAAAGGGGATTAGGGGAAAAGATCCTTATCGGACCTTCAAAAGGGATGGATACCTTTCGTGGAAGGGACAAATTCGAGGATGCCTCTGCTTGTTACTTAGTGAGATGCTCGAGAATCGAAAAGGTTGCCTGGCGGGGAGGAAGGCCGGTTGCCGCCGAGGGTTGCTGCCGGCTCATGTCCTGCCAATTGTTACCGATAGGGCACTCCCCTGGGTGCTAAAGCCCACATTCCAGTTGCATAATTCGGGCAGAGTTGTCACTCTCAACAATGTGAAGCGGTGGTATTACATTGTCCTGGCCGGACTGCTGCTGGTTATTGCCTACGTCTACCTGCACCGCCAGGAGCTTGGACTCACTGGCCCACACGGCCTTTTGTCGAGCGATGCGCCCAGCGCCGACCTGGCCTCGTCCCCTTCGCGCCCACCCCTGATGAAGTGGCAAACCGTGGACCGGTCCGGCGATGGCTTCAGGGTGGAGATGCCCGGCGACATCCGGGAAATCCAGATTCCGGCCTACAACGAGCACGGCGGGGCGGAGCAGGTGGACCTGATTTATGCCACTCCCAGCGCCGAGATCACCTATTCTGCGGCCTGGGCGGAGAATCCGCCCGTATCGCGCGCCAACGGCGAGGTTTCAGACCGCGTGCTGGACATGGCCCGGGACGACTCTCTAGCCCGCACCCAAACCAGCCTGATCAGCGAATCCAAGAGCAGCCCCGGCGGCTATCCGACCCGCGATTTCTCGGCTCGCAACACCGGCGGCGGCGTCATGGACGTGCGGCTGATGTATGTCGGCCACCGGCTCTACATGCTGATCGCGGCCTTCCCCTCGACAAGCACCCGCCGCGATCAGGATGTGACAAGGTTCTTCAACTCCTTCAAGCTGGTTGCTTCTTCCAAAATCCCCGAGACCATGCCCGCCGCGCCCGCACCCGGCGAGCGGTAGCCAGCAAGGCGCTCCCCCCGGCTCCCCCTACTTCGGCTCCTCTTCCTGGGTCACCACCGGGCCTTCGTCCGGGAACGGCCAGTTTTTTTCGAGCAGGATTTCCTTTTCGCGCTGCGCTTTGGGAACCCGGTCGATCTGGAGGTTCTCAAAGAAGTGCACGCCGGTTTTGCCGGCGGTGGCAATGTCGATGTCGCCGTCCCCATCCAGATCCTCGGCAACAAACTGCGTTCCCGCGCCGGCGGTGCCGTTGACCGAAATCGGGTAGCGGGTAAACTCACCGGTTTTGCGATTGATCTTGTAGTAGTAGATGACCAGCGGATCGTAGGAGCCGGCGTCGTGGCCGGAGTGGCCGCGGTAGCGCTTGCCAACCAGCAGTTCCGGCTCACCGTCGCCGTCCAGGTCGACCATTTTGAGAGCGTGCGATTGCGAAAAGGACTCGTCGATGGCGTGCTTGATCCAGCGGCGCTGCCCCTGCGCATCAACCTGCTGCTCCAGCCAGTAAAGTCCGTAGCTGTGGCCCTGGCCGTAAATCAGATCCATCTTGCCGTCGTTGTTCACGTCGTAGCCGATAATCGGGAATCCGGTGTCGCCCAGATGCCAATCCGGGTGCCACTCCCACTGGTCCTTGTCGGCGTCGATCTGGCGAAACCAGCCGGTCGTGGTGAGGATGTCGGCCTTGCCGTCGCCGTCAATGTCTGCCACGCCGATGCCGTGGCCGTCCTCCGCGCGGCCGCCCACGTGATGAACCTTGGGCTCGGGGCCGGAGAAATCAATCCACAGAATGCCGGAGTGGTCGTAGTGGGAGAAGATCAGGTCGGGCTTGCCGTCGCCGTTGATGTCGGCCATCCAGCCGCCCTCGGTGTCGTAGCTGTTGGTGATGAAGTGCCGCTTCCACTCCGCGCCCAGTTTTTTGGGATTCTCGTACCACCAGATGCCGTTCTGCATCCAGCCGGCGGTCACCACGTCGGGCGCGCCGTCGTGGTTCACGTCCACGGTCCACTCGCCGCAGTCGTTGGCGAACTCATTCAAAGTGCCCTGACTGCGGTACTGGTGGCGCTTCCATTCGCCACCCTTGGGGCCGGGATTTTCGTACCAGTAGGCCCCGCTGAGCAGGTCGGGCAGCCCATCGCCGTTCATGTCCAGCGTGGTGATGCCTTCGGCGTGGTCGGTGCCCAGCCGGTGGGCA
>CAVZNE010000373.1:0-4391 GCA_963776445.1 Terriglobales bacterium | reverse complement strand
TGCGGCCCGCAACATTGAAGAGGGCGGTTCGTTGACGATCATAGCCACGGCGCTGGTCGATACCGGCTCGCGCATGGACGAGGTCATCTTCGAAGAGTTCAAGGGCACCGGCAACATGGAAATCATCCTGGACCGCAAGCTGGTGGACAAGCGCGTGTTCCCGGCCATCGACATCCAGCGCTCCGGCACCCGCAAGGAAGAGCTGCTCATTCCCAAAGAGGATTTGCAGCGCATCTGGATTTTGCGCAAGGTGCTGAACCCGCTGTCGCCGGTGGAAGCCATGGAGTTGTTGATCAGCCGCCTGGAGAAGGTGCGCAACAACGCCGAGTTCCTGGCCAACATGAACCAGCTGTAGCCAGCCTCGAATCTGGAGTCAATCTGTACTGAGTGGCAGCCTTTGGTTGCCACTCAGTTTTTTTGCGCTCTGCGCGGTTACCTTCCTGGCGCGCTGGATTGCTTATTCCAGCATTGCTGATCAACGGCCTTCACGAGGAGCCAGATCATGAGGCTCCATTCCCCGATCGCGCCCGGAATCAAGTTGTAGGGGGTCAGGGCGGCCCCGAGCCGGGGCCAAAGGAAGGTCAAATACCCCGATCCGGCAAAGGCCATCAGAGCGCCCAAAACGCGGGGCAGGAAGGTCGATCGGAAGATGAGGTATCCGATCAAAGCGCAATAGAAACCGAAGAAAGACATGAAAATCATCTTGAATTCCACAAGATGAAAGGCGCTGAAGAGGCTCATGGCATTCCCGGCCATCCCGGCGACCGCCGCCAACAGAGCGGCCTTCCTGCTGACAGGCTTGAACAGGATGAAGAACAGAACGACGACGGCGATGTAGGCCGCAGTCGCAATCAGGCTCGAAAAAAAGGACAACCGGCTCTTGGGGCCATAAAAGGAGTACAGCGAGGTAACGGTGTTGAGCACGTAGAGGGCGCCGGCTACCCTGGCCAGAAGGCGCGCCGGAACGCGCAGGCCCGGAGAGTGAGTTGAGGTCATGGTTGCCTTTCCTTGCGTGGCAGTGGATCAAATCCAGACGGAGGATGCGACAAATGTCAGGACAGAATACGCGGAGTTGAAGCGGATAGTTCCCCTTGCTGGCAGCCGGTTGTTCCGTCGATGGCGCTATAGTATCGAGCCAGAAATGGGAAACCACAAACCGCCAACCGAGCACTTTCGCAATGTCAAGCACATGACTCTTCCCCAAAGAGCCGTGCGCTGGTAAACTGAATGAAGTCGTGGGGCTGTAGCTCAATTGGGAGAGCGCCTCGTTCGCAACGAGGAGGTCAGCGGTTCGATCCCGCTCAGCTCCACCACGCAAATCCACACTCTCATTCATCCCCCAGGTTTGCTGCGCGTTGGCTCCGTGGCAGCCCTTCCGCGCGTTTTCTGTTTTGCCCCTTGAAGCCGAGTTTTTGATTTGCAGCCTGCCCCAGTCACAGGCTTGCGCCGGTCTGTAAGCTTTATGCGCCAAACCAGAAAAGGCCTGCCGATCGCCGGCAGGCCTTTTCTGGTTTGGCGCGTGATTGTTGACGGGCCGTTCTAGTTGAACAGGTCCTTCATCTTCTCGATCAGGCTTGGTGAGGTGGGGCGGTTCTCCACGGTGAGCGACTCGGCCAGTTTGGCCACCAGTTCGCGCTGCGCGCGGGAGAGCTTTTTAGGGATCTGGACTAACAGCTTGACGATCAGGTCGCCGTTGCCCTTGTCGTTGAGGTAAGGCACGCCGCGGCCACGGACGCGCACTTCCCGGCCGCTCTGCGAACCCTCGGGAATCTTCAGGTTCACAGGGCCGTCGATGCCGGGGATTTCAATTTCCGTGCCCAGGGCTGCCTGCGGAAAGCTGATGGGGATGACGCAGTAGAGGTCATACCCGTTGCGCTCGTAGAAGTCGTGAGGACGGATGGCGAGCACCACGTAAAGGTCTCCGCGGGGACCGCCGGAGCGGCCCGCGTCGCCTTCGCCGGCGTAGCGGATGCGGGTGCCCTCTTCCACGCCGGGCGGCACCTTGACGGTGAGCTTGAATTCGTTGGTGACGCGGGACTCGCCGCGGCAGGTGGGGCAGGGATCGCCGATGACCGAGCCTGAACCGCCGCATGCGCCGCAAGCGCGGGCCACGGAGAAGAAGCCCTGCTGGTAGCGGATTTGGCCCCGGCCCTGGCACTGCTTGCAGGTGGTGGGTCCGCGGCCGGAGGCGCTGCCGCGGCCACTGCAGGCCGAGCAGGTCTCCAGGCGGCGAATCTTGACCTCGGTCTCGGTGCCGAAAAAGGCGTCCTCAAAGTCGATGGTCAGGTCGAAGCGCAGGTCGTCGCCGCGCTGCTGGCGGCTGGCGCGCTGCTGCTGCGCGCCGCCCACATTGAACATCTCGCCGAAAAGGTCGCCGAAGATGTCGCCAATGTCCACGCCGCCGGCAAAGGGGCTGCCCCCGAAGCCGGAGGCCTGCCCGTTGACGCCGGCATGGCCGTAGCGGTCGTAGGCGGCGCGCTTGTCGCCGTCGCTCAGAACCTGGTACGCCTCGCTGGCTTCCTTGAACTTCTCTTCGGCGGCATGATTGCCGGGGTTGCGGTCTGGATGGAACTTGAGGGCCTGCTTGCGATAGGCGCTCTTGAGTTCCTGGTCGCTGGCCTCCCGGGAGACGCCCAGTATTTCGTAGTAGTCTGTTTTGCTCACGCTTCTATTAGAACTCATTCGCCCTTTTGTTTCGAGTTGGACACCACGCGCACCAGTGCAGGGCGCAACAAACGCTCACGCAGACGGTAGCCGCGGCGGATTTCCTCGGCCACATGCTGGTCGGGCAGGTCGTCGCGCTCGACGGAACCGAGTGCCTCGTGGAGGCGAGGATCGAAGGCCTCGCCCTCAGTGGGGATGGCAACCACCTGCATCTGGCGCAGAATCTCATGCATCTGCTTGACGATCAGCTCGACGCCGGAGCGCAACTGCTCCGCCGTGCTGTCGGACTTGAGCGCCAATTCGAAATTATCCAGCACCGGCAGGAACTGTTCCACCACGCTGCCGGTGGCATAATCGCGAAACTCGGTCTTTTCGCGCTCAGCGCGCTTGCGGGCGTTTTCAAACTCCGCCTGCAGGCGGGCCAGGCGATCCTGCAACTGGTCGCGATCGGCCTTGAACTGGTCGCGCTCCGCTTTCAGTTGGTCGAACTCGGCCTTGAACTGGTCGAACTCCGTGCGGCTCACCTGGTCTTCGGCAACGGCCATCCGCACCGGCAACTCAGTCTCTGTGTCCTCCGCGGACAAGGCCGCGGGTGATTCCACCGGGTCAAATCCCACAGGATCGAATCCGTTCACTTCAATTTTTTGTCCTGGCATAGCTTTATACATTCTCCGAATCAATTTGCTTATCTGCTTCAATGATAGTTTCTCCGGCGGTGGCCGGTTTTCCTGATCTGTACTGACCAGGCGGCTTGTAGGCAGAACGTTCCGAAATCACGCTAATCGGCTGGGACTTCAAGGATGCGCTCGGACAGCCGCGCAATATAGCGCACTGCCTGGATCATCTCCTGGTATTGGATGCGGGTGGGCGCGATGACGGCTACCGTGCCCAGGCTGGCGCCGCCCACCCAGGCGGGCGCGCCGATCAGAACCAGGTCCTGCATGGCCGGAGAAGCCTTGTCCAGGCCTACCACCACACGCACCTCGTGCTGGCGGCCGTCCACGTAGGCGGTGAGCAGCTCAACCAGGCGCTGTTTGGCCTCCAGGGCGAGCAGCATCTGGCGCAGGCGCTCGCGGTCCAGTTCGGAGGAGATGAGGTTGGCCATGCCGTCCACAAAAAGAGCCGGGGAGATTTCGCCGCCGGCCAGAGCGCCCTTGCGGCAGAGTTCCCCTACCGAGGCCAGCATCTTGTGATAGGCTTCGCGCTCGGCTTCCACGCGCCGCGCCACCTCGGCGCGAATCCGTTCGACAGGCCAGCCGCGGAAGTTCTCGTTCAGGTAGCGTGCCGCCGTCTCCAGTTCGACGTGCGTCAGTTCCTGATCCAGGAGCAGCACGCGGTCTTGCACGGCGCCGGCCTGGGTGACCAGCACGGCCAGCACGCGGCCGGTGGAGAGGCGGGAAAAGTGAATGTGCTCCAGCACCTGGGTAAGGTGACGGCGCAGCAGATGAGCGTCGCGCCCGGCACCTTGCGCAAGTGGGTCCACCAGGCCGAGATCGACGAGGGTATCGAGGACGGCCTGACCAGCGAGGAGCGTGCCGAGCTGCGGCGCCTCAGGCGTGAGGTGAGGATCTTAGAAGAGGAGAAGGAGATCCTGCGCAAGGCAGCGCTTTTCTTCGCCCGGGAGACCGATCGTCGGCGATGAGGTTCCGGCTGATCGATGAAGAGAAGTCATGCCACTCGATCTCCCGCCTGGCCCGCGTGCTCGGCGTGACCGCCGCGGGCTACCA
>CAVZNE010000372.1:0-5032 GCA_963776445.1 Terriglobales bacterium | reverse complement strand
GGTACGCGCTCACCTTCCGCAAACCTTCTGCTGAAACGGTCCGCCCGCCGCAGTGACAAAAGTCTCTTCCCAAACCCCGCCAAGTACGCTACGCTCGGGAGAGTTCGGAGGCCGCTCCGAACTCTCTCCAAGTTCAACTCCCATCGGGGTTACCCATGTCCTTCCGCTCTGTGTTTATCGCTGTTACCGTTGCCTTTGCGCTGATTCTTGCCGCATTCCTGGTCAATCGCGCCCGCCCCAAGGTCGAAACCGACCAGCCAACGGCGGACTTTGTTCGCGCCAGCGGCAAGTGCGCCGAGTGCCACGCCCGCCTCCAGTACTCGGTGGTGCATGAGTACGAGATGAGCGCCCACGCCAAAAAAGGCGTCAACTGCCTGGACTGCCACCAGCCCGCCGAAGGCCAGCAGAAGAAGGACCATCACGGCTTTGTCATCAGCACCAAGCTCACCGCCGGCAACTGCCGCAGTTGCCACGAGGGCATCTACCAGGAGTTCCTGCACAGCCGCCACGCCGCGCCCAGTTGGGCCGCCATCTATGGCGAGAAGGGCCTCAGCGCCGCACAGGTCGACTTCAGCGAGCAGTACCAGCCCGGAGGCACACGGCGGCCTCCGCATCCCTTCGTCACTGCCGAGGGAGACCTCGGCCATGGTCTCCGGCTGCGAGCAGTGCCACGCCATCGGCAAGCCCAACGACGACGGCACCATCGGCACCTGCACCAACTGCCACTCCCGCCACACCAGTTCCGTCGCCCTGGCCCGCCGCCCCTCCACCTGCGGCCAATGCCACATGGGCCCCGACCACTCGCAAATCGAGATCTACGACGAGTCCAAGCACGGCGTGATGTTTGCCGCCCAGGAGCATCTGCTGAAACTCGACGCCAACCCCAAGACCCTGACCACCCGCGATATGTTCGTGCCCACCTGCGCCACCTGCCACATGAGCGGCATCAACGGCCTGAAGGTCACCCACGACCCCTCTGACCGCCTCAGCTGGTACCTGGCCAACGCGGTCAGCGAAAAGCGCCCCAACTACCTCCGCGCCCAGACCAACATGAAGCAGGTCTGCACGCAATGCCACACTCAGGCCCTCGATCGACCGCGTCTACGCACAGGCCGAGCAGGTCGTCGCCAATACCAACACCAAGGTTCTGGCCGCCAAGGACATCGTCGACGGCCTGCACAAGGACGGCCCGCTCACCGGACCGCCCTTCTCCAACCCCATCGACTTCACCTACTTCGACCTCTGGCACTACGACGGCCGCACCAGCAAGCACGCAGCCTTCATGGGCGGCGCCGACTTCGTCCAATGGCACGGCAACTACGGCCTGCTGCAGAAGACCGTCCAGTTGAAGCACGACGCCGAAGAGTTGCGGAGGGCCCATGGCGCTCACAAGTAGGCCCCTGCGGCTCGCGCAATGTGCTGCGCTCACCGCACCTGGCCTGGATCTTCGACGCGCAACTGCTGCTGGAGCTCTTTGTCGCCTCCAACCTGGCCGTGCTCGCCGGCGATATCGTGCTGGCCCACTCCGTCAACCAGTTCCGCAATCCGGCCGAGTACATCCCGCTCTACTTCTCGGCCGATGCGCCGCTGCTGCTGCTGGCTGGCAATTCTGGCCAAAGTGAAGTGGCGCAGCCAGGATGCCTGGCGCGACATCGGCTACCTGATGGGCTGGCTGGCGGTACTGGTCGGCCTGGCGGGCGTCCTGTATCACCTGCGCAGCAGCTTCTTTGCCGACCGCACCCTGCGCAGTCCTCACCTATGCCGCCCCGTTCGTGGCTCCGCTGGCCTACGCCGGCCTGGGCTTTCTGCTCATCCTCAACCGCATGGTCGCAGCCCGTACCGTGGAGTGGGCCCGCTGGGTCATCCTCATGGCCACCGGCGGCTTCTTCGGCAACTTCGTCCTCTCGCTCACCGACCACGCCACCAATGGCTTTTTCATGAAGACGGAGTGGATTCCGGTCATCTCCAGCGCCCTGGCAACCGGCTTCCTCATTGTCCCGGTCGTCCTGCCCGTCACCCGCCGCTATCTCGATCTATGCCTCGCCGTCCTTGGCCTTCAAGCTCTGGTGGGTATCGCCGGCTTTGGATTCCACCTGCGCATGAATTTGTATACGCCCGGCAGCAGCCTCTTTGAGAAATCGGTCTACGGAGCGCCGCATCATGGCCCCGCTGCTCTTTCCCAATCTCGTAGCCCTGGCTCTCATTGGCATATGGGAGCTGGCCATCCACCTGCCCGTTGATGCTGCGCAGCAGCCCGGCGTCTTCGATCGCATGATCGGTTGGGCGGCTTCCCTGGCCCCTGAAACCCAGGCATCCGATCGACTCGGGCGATAGAATGAAACCATGATCCTTGAGACCTTCCCCGTCGGCCCGCTGCAATGCAACTGCACCATCCTCGGCGACGAGGAATCCGACGAGGCCATCGTCGTCGATCCCGGCGACGAGGTGAGCCGCATTGCCCGCCGCCTCAGGGAACTCGGCCTCAAGCTCAAGCAGATTCTGCGTCACCCACGCCCACATCGACCACGTGGGCGGCGCGCTCCGGCTGAAACATCTCACCGGCGCTCCCATCTTCTTCAATGAAAATGACTTGCCGCTGCTCAAAATGATGGAGTCGCAAGCCGGCTGGATCGGCATTCCCACGCCGGAAACCGCCCCGCCCGACGAAAACCTGGCCGATGGCCTGATTGTGGGCCTGGACCGCTACCCCGCCCAGGTGATCCACACCCCCGGCCACACCCAGGGCTCGGTCTGCCTCCACTTTGCCCCGCTCAAGCTGCTCATCGCCGGCGATACGCTCTTTGCCGGCAGCATTGGACGCACCGACCTGCCCGGCGGCAATTACCCGCCAGATCATCGACTCCATCCAGACCCGCCTGCTGACGCTCCCCGATGAAACTAAAGTACTCACCGGCCACGGCCCCGCCACCACCATTGGCGCAGAACGCACGGGGAATCCCTTCCTGCACGCAGACTGATCCGGCACACTCGACCCTTAAAGTTTATCTATTTCAGAAGGTTGCCGCTCCAACCTAAAGCGCTGCTTTAGGTTGGAGCGGGGTAATATTACTACCCTGATGCGTTTCCAAATAGTCAATCAAACCCGTTACTCCGGTACTGTATTCCCGCTCCGGCGCAAGCAAACTCACTACCAACCAACCTGATTCCGCCATCCCGAAAAAGTAGCCAGGCTGAACCCAAACTCCGCGTTCCAGCAGCGCCAGCACCGTCTTCTCGTCTGGTTCCAGCGCGGGAATCCGCAGCACTGCGTACCAGCCGCCCTCCACCTCCAGCCGGCTCACCGCTGGCAGCCGGATCAATTGCCGGTCCAGCTCGGCCAGATTGACCGCCACGCGCTCCCGAATCTGCGCCTGGATCGCTCCCCGCCCGTCCAGCCACTTCGGCAACGCGCACTGCACCGGCGCGTTCATGGAGAGGAAGGTATCGGCGATAACCTCCAGCCGCTCCAGGGCCGCATCGGCTTCCGGGCCGGTCGCCACAATCCAGGCCGCCTTCATCTGCGGCAGACCGGCAATCTTGCTCAGCCCGCTCACCACAAACACCGGAACCCCATCCAGCCCGGCGGCAAAGCTCCTGGCGCCCCGATCCGAAACCGTAGTCCAGAAAAACCTCGTCCACAATCAGCGAAAGATCGAACTCGCGGCAAAGCTGCGCCAGCTCTTCCGCCTCCCAGGGCTTGGTAAAGTGGCCCGGTGGGGTTGTTCGGATGCACCAGCACTATGGCCCGCGTCTGCGGCGTGATGGCCTGCCGCAAACCCTCCGGGTCGATCTGCCAGCCATAGTCATAGACCAGCGCGGCATTCTTCAGCCGCACATCGTCCAGCACAGAAAGGAAGTCGAACAGCGGATAGCCCGGCTGCAGCGCCAGAATTTCATTCCCCGGATCGCAGAGCAACCGGAACAGAAAGCTGTAGGCTTCGCTGGTGCTGGTCGTGAGCACAATTCGGCTCGGCTCCAGCGCCACGCCGTGGTCGGCATAGTAGCCGCAAACCGCCTCGCGGGCACTCAGCAAGCCTCGCGGCTGCGGGTCGTAGTCCAGCGCCTTGAGATTGGCCAGCGCCGCCAGCAGTTCGCGGTCGAACGTAAACCCGCAGCGGGTCGGATTCGAGGCCGTCAGATCGGCAATCGGCAGCCCGGCCTGCACGCGCTGCCGATGAGCGCGCGCCAGTTCGCTCTCTTCCGTGTTCCAGTCCGTCCTCCGCGAAAATCGCATAAGCTCCATCCACATCAGCAAATAACCGTCGCCCTGCCGCACCCGCAGGCTGATCGTGCACAATAAGAACAGGCGTCCTTTTCAACCATACACGGACGCTATCGGGAGGGACATTGGCTCTGCGCGCGGTTGTCTTCGACTATGGAATGGTATTGACCGGGCCGCAGGATCCCGAGGCGCACGCCGCCCTGCTGCGCCTCACCGGGCTGCCTCTGGACCGCTTTGAGAGCCTCTACTGGGCCGACCGCCACGCCTACGACGAAGGCAAGCTCACCGGTATCGCCTTCTGGCAGAAGTTTCTCCGCGATGCCGGCATGCCGCCCGAACAAGCCATGGCCGAAGAACTGAACCTCTGGGACGCCCGCATGTGGACCACCGAGAACCCCGCCATGCTCGCCTGGCAGCTCGCAGCTCAAGCAGCGCGGCCTGCTCACCGCCATCCTCTCCAACATGGGCGACAACGTGCTCGACAACATCGAGCGCACCTTCGACTGGCTGCCCCGCTTCGACGTACTGGTCTGGAGTTATCAGCTCGCACATGGCCAAGCCCGACCCGGCCATCTATCACTATCTGCTCAAGGAACTGGGCACTCAGCCCAAAGAAACCCTGTTCCTCGACGACCGTCAGGTGAACGTCGAGGCAGCACTGGCGCTGGGCATGCCGGCACTCGAGTTCACTACCGTCGACCGCCTGCGCTCCGATCTTGTCGCTCACGGCTATGACGCCGAACTTCCCTTGCCTGCCTGATTTCCCGCTGCTCTACCGCGGCTCCCAAATTCGATAGTTCCCCGAAACGA
>CAVZNE010000371.1:0-5513 GCA_963776445.1 Terriglobales bacterium | reverse complement strand
ACTGTCGTCTACCTTAAGCATCGTATTGCTAAATGGGGCTGCCCGCGGTGTTGGTGTTGAGATTCACCAACGTCAGATAGCCTCCAAAGAGGCCGTCGGACTGCAACTGCTGGCCCGCCACGTAGAGCGTGGAAGTGGAGAGCAGGGCGTTGCTGGCGCCGCCCGGCGTGTTGATGGTGGAGCTGTTGAGAGCGCTCTGCGTGGGCAGCGCGCCGGACTGCTGGCCGACCAGGAAGATGGTGGGCGCCACCGGGAACGGAGTCACCGAAGCCTTGGCGCCGCCACACTCGGGTCCGCAGTTGAGCACATAGGCGGTTCCGCCATCGGCGGAGAAGATGGCCTTGACCGGCCGGTCAAAGGTAAGCGGCGCTCCATAGGCATTGCCCGTGGCGTCGGTGTGATCGGGGCTTTGCGCCTGGAAAAGGCACCAGCCTGGCGAGTTCAGGGGCTGGCAGTCCACCGCGGCCTTGGGCCAGTTGGCGGAGCCGCCGGAGTAGGCGATGGTCTGGGCAGCGCTGAGCTTGCGCGGATAGTAAATGTAATTGGAGTTCTCAACGAAAGCCAGCGCGGTAGAGCCTCCTGGATTGACGCTGACGCGGTAGATGCCGGGCAGACTCAGGTAATAACTGCCTCCGCCCAGGTTGTCCAGGACCGAAAGGACATGAGCCGCCTGGTTGGCGGCAAAGGTGTAGGCCTGGCTGCGCGTGATGAAGATGCTGGAGGAGAGTCCGTTCAAGTTTTTCTGGCTGGAGGACGTTGACTCCTTGGCATAGTTGATGAGGGACAGGCTACCGTCGCCGGAGCCGTAGACCGCGCCCAACTGCTCCTCAGGCATGTTCTGGATGGTGACGGGCAGCGCGCCGGAGTAGCCGGAGATGGAAAATGCGGCGACCTTGTTGTTGTAGCTGGACCGCTGGTCATAGTAGGCATCCACGAACACGAGTGCGCCCTTGGTAAAGGCGCTGGGGTTCTGGACGGCGATCATGACACGGTTGGTCAGGCCGCTGGGGGGCAGAACGCGGCCTGCAAAATAGGTAGTGGAACCACAACCTGCCAGTGCGGCTGCAGCCACCAGGGCCGCTGCGGCGCTCATCCAAAGACTTCTGTTCTTCAAAATCCCTTACCTCGACGAAAAGCGCGGAGCGTACCGCGGAGAATTTCCACGGCCAGGGCCGCAGTGTGAACGGATTGATGGCGGTTGCCGGTTCAGCCCAGAAATCGCCAAAGAACTCAGGCCGGGAACCGGTTTCTGCTCAGCGTATGACTCCCGAAGTATAACAAAGCAGCCCGGTCGGTTGGCGCGGCCGACTCAGGTGGCTTAGCATGGCAGAAGAATGACCCAATTCGCCGACATCTTCGCCAGTCGTCCCGTGCTCGCCGATGGCGCCATGGGGACTGTACTCTACGCCCGCGGCATCTTCATCAACCGCTGCTACGACGAGTTGAACATCTCCGACCCCGGCCTGATTTTGGCCGTGCATGAGGAGTACCTGCAGGCCGGCGCAGAGATTCTGGAGAGCAACACCTTTGGCGCCAACCGGTTCCGGCTGGGGCGGCATGGCCTGGGCGCAAAAGTGGCGGAAATCAACGCCGCCGGCGTGCGCATTGCCCGCCAGGCGGTGGATCACCTGAAGGAAAAACAGGCCGGCGAAGCCTGGGTGGCCGGCACCGTGGGCCCGCTGGGCGTGCGCCTGGAACCCCTGGGCAAAGTCGGACTGGACGAAGCCCGCGCGGCCTTTGCCGAACAGATCGGCGCATTGGCCAAGGCCGGCGTTGACCTGCTCATCATCGAGACCATGCCTGCCCTGAACGAAGCCCACGAAGCGCTGGAAGCGGCCCGCGAAACCGCGCCCGGCCTGCCCGTCGTAATCATGGTCACGGTCGACGACGAGGGCAACTGCCTGGACGGAGCTTCGCCCGAGCAGGCCGCCGCCCTGCTGACGGAGTGGGGGGCTGGGGCCATCGGTGTGAACTGCTCGACCGGACCCGCCACCGTATTGACCGCCATTGAAGCCATGCGCTCGGCCACCGCCCTGCCGCTGGCCGCCATGCCCAACGCCGGACTGCCCCGCGCCGTCGAGGGCCGCAACATCTATCTCTGCTCGCCGGAGTACATGGCCAGCTTCGCCCGCAAGGCGATCGCCGCCGGAGTCCAGATGGTGGGCGGCTGCTGCGGCACCACGCCCAACCATATTCGCGCCATGCGCTCGGCCATGCGGGCCATCGACGCCCAGGCCCGGGCCACGGTTACCGGAACGGCTCCCGTGATCAGCACCGAGACGCCGCCGGTTCCCCTGGCCGCCCGTTCCCGCATCGGCGCACTGCTTGCCGAGGGGACCTTCATTTCGCTGGTGGAGATTGTGCCGCCCCGCGGCATCAACTGCGTCCAGGAGATCGAGGGAGCGCAACTGCTCTCGCAGCTCGGCGTGCACGCCATCACCGTGCCCGACTCGCCGCGCGCCTCGGCCCGCATGAGCGCGCAGAGCCTCTGCATCCAGATTCAGCAACACACCGGGATTGAAACCATCCTGCATTACACCTGCCGCGACCGCAATTTGTTGTCCATTCAGTCGGATCTGCTGGGCGCGTCGTCCATCGGGCTGCACAACATCATGTGCCTCACCGGGAATCCGTCCAAGCTGGGCAACTATCCTGACGCCACCGCAGTGTTTGACGTGGACTCCATCGGTCTGGTCAACATCGTGCGGCGGCTCAATCATGGCCTGGACATCGGCGCCAACTCCATCGGGGTCAGCACCAACTTCGCCATCGGCATTGCCGCCAACCCCGGTGTCCCCGATATTGAGAACGAGCTGCGCCGCTTCGCCTACAAGGTGGAAGCGGGCGCGGAGTACGTCATTACTCAGCCGGTCTTCGACCTGCGCCTGCTGGAGAGTTTTCTGGAGCGCATCAAGGACCACCGCATCCCGGTCATCGCCGGCATCTGGCCGTTGACCAGCCTGAGGAACGCCGAGTACATGAAGAACGACCTGCGCGTCGCCATGCCCGAAGAGATCATGCTGCGCATGGCCCAGGCCGACACGCCCGACGCCGCCCGCCGCGAAGGAATTCTGATCGCCCAGGAGATGATCGAGGCGGTGCGACCCTTCGTCCAGGGAGTGCAGGTCAGCGCCCCCTTTGGAAACTACATTGCGGCCGCCGAGGTGATCTCCAGCGTACTGCCCAAGCCGAAAAACATTGCCACGGAGTAATTACGATGCCCTCGTTTGAAGACTCGCTGAAGAAGCTGGAAACCATCGTCGATCAACTGGAAAAGGGCGACCTGGCCCTGGAGCAGTCGCTCAAGCTGTTCGAAGAGGGGGTGGGACTGTCCGCCGCCTGCAAGCAGGAGCTGGACGCCGCCGAGGGCAAGGTGCAGATGCTGGTCAAGCAGCGCGACGGCTCGCTGAAGGCGGAGCCGTTCCTGACCGAGAAGCCGTTCTAAACAGAGATCAGAGAACAGTCGGCGGCCTGCTCACGGACAGAGTTTCCTGCGCAGCCAGCTCAGCATCTGCGGCGAAATCCGCTCCATGTCCGCCAGATGAAACAGCGGCTTGGCTCCTTCCGACCCTCCATCGTGCGCGGCGAGCGTCACCAGCGCATCCGCACGCACCATCACAAGGCCAAACGAAGGCTTGCTCTCTGTCTCTGAGGCGCCATTCACGCCCAGGCACAGATCGGGCGTGAGAAGACGCAGGATGCTGTTCGACTCAATGATCAGATTTTGCTGTTCTTCCTGAAGCGGCTGAAGGAATCGAGGGACAATCTGCGCCAACTCCTCCGGCACGGCAGTCAGCAGCAGCGCTCGCCGGGCGCCCGCAGCCAGATAGCGGGCCGTGTCGGTCCCCAATCCCGGCTGAGTCTCTTCCCACACAGGTTCGGGCCGACCATGGCGGTGGCTGGTGATTTTGATTGCCGTCCAGCGGAACTCGGGAAGCGCGGCAATCAGGCCGCAGACCAGGGCGGTCTTTCCCACGCCCCGGCCGCATCCGCCCACCACAATCGTCGCCATCGGCCCTAATCCCTACTCCCTGATCCCTGCTTCTTCGCCAACCTCGCCAGCACCACCAGTTCGCGCAGAACCTGCATGAGCGGGCGGGCCGGAGTGCCCCACAGAACGGTTCCGGGCTTGACCTTGAGGCTCTCGTTGGTGATGGTTTTGCCGCTGAGCACGCCGGCCTGACCGCCCAGAATGACGCCGGGGCCGATGTGCGCGTGGTCGCCGATGCCCACCTGGCCGGCAATCACCGCGCCGTTGCCGACCGAGCAGGAGCCGGAGATGCCGGTCCCGGCCACGACGATCACGTGCTCGCCGATATCGCAGTTGTGGCCGATGTGGACCAGGTTGTCGATCTTGGTTCCCCGCCGGATAATTGTCCGTTTCAGCGCTCCCCGGTCGATGGTGGAGTTGGCGCCGATTTCGACGTCGTCCTCAATCACCAGGGTGCCTTGCTGCGGAAACTGCGTATAGGCCCCGCTGGCGGAGTCGCGCACGTAGCCAAAGCCGTCTGCGCCCAGCACCGCGCCGGCATGGACAACAACCCGGCTGCCCAGGCTGCATCCCCGATAGACCGTTACATGTGGGTAGATGTGGCTATGTTCGCCTACATGCACATAAGGGCCAATCACCGCGCCGGCCTCAATGCGGGTTCCGTCGCCGATGTTGGCGCACTCTCCGATCACCGCGCCGGCAGCGATGGTGACGCCTTCGCCAAGTTCCACCAGCGCGCCAATCACCGCGGTGGGATGCACACCAGCCGGAGCCAGGGGACGCTTGAGGATGCGTGCGGCGCGGGCAAACCAGAGGCGCGGCTGGTCGGTTTCCACGACGCCCATATTGGGATTCGCTGCATAGTTCGCGCCACAACCGGCCTTGAGAACGACCGCGGCGGCGGCGCCGGCCAAGGCCTGCGCGGCAGAAGTTTCGTCCTCGGCAAAAACCAGGTCCAGGCCATTGGCGGTCACTGAGGCATCCACGCCGGCAAGCAGGATTGCCGGACTTCCTTGCACCAGTTTGCCGCCCAAAATCTTGACCAGTTCTCCCAGCATCATCTTCTTCTCCCTTACAAAGGCGAGGTTTTAGTAGAGTGCCGGCTCGCCTGCCGGACGGGTCTTCCAGCGGCGATGAATCCACAGCCACTGGTCGGGATAGCGTCGAATCCAGTCCTCGGTGACCTGAGCACACAACTGTGTGCCGGCCAAAATGTCGGCGGCCACGTCGGCGGTATGCGGAATCGCCAGTTCGGGGCCGAAATGCAGCACGTAGCGGCTCTCCGCCGGCTCCCACAGCATGAAGCCCGGCAGCTCATGGAGTTCACCGTTTTTGTCTGGCTGCCCGGAGGGAACCGGACCTGCGTTTGCCGGGTTATCCCAAATACAGTATGCGCAGCCTCGGGTTGGCGGTGCGCGAGAAGCGAGTCTGGCATTCATCGAGAGTTGGGAAGCCAAGCTTGGATTCAAATATGTGGACGGTGAAACCACCGTTCCCTGGCAGAGTTTGAAAGCCCTATGAC
>CAVZNE010000370.1:0-4047 GCA_963776445.1 Terriglobales bacterium | reverse complement strand
ATTTGCTCCTGCAGGCTTCCGTCCGGGTTGAGGACATCGACAACCAGTTCCATGGTGCCGTCGGCGTGGGTTGAACAACTCAGGCATGGATCGAAAGAACGGATCAAGCCCTCCATACGGTTCAGCATGCCTTCGGTCACCGTTTTTCCGGAGATGTACCGGTCGGCAACCTGGCGGAGGCCGCGGTTCATCGCCAGCGTATTGTGCCCCGTGGCGACAATGAGGTTGGCGCTGGTGATCATGCCGTTGCCGTCGACTTTGTAGTGGTGAATCAAGGTGCCGCGCGGCGCTTCGATGATGCCGATGCCCTGCGCTTCATTGGCCTTGGCTTCGGCGCGAACGTCCTTGCCAAGAACCTCCGGATCGAGCAGGATCTGCTCCATCCGCTCGATGGCAAAGACCATCTCGATCAGCCGGGCATAGTGATTGTGGAAGGAACTGAGCGAGACGTTGCCGTATCTCTGCCGGAACTCGGTCAAGGCCTCATCGGCCAGCGGCGTGCCGCATTGCCGCGCCATGTTCAGGCGGGCGGCCGGACCGACGCGATAAACTCCATTCGGAAATCCCATTGGCTTGTAGTACGGGACCTTCATGTAGCTGGCGGAATCGACGCTTTCGCCCACATACTGCTGGTAGTCCCGAGGATGAATGTTGTCGGCGATGATGTGTCCATCCGCGTCGGCGAAGCGCAGCCTGCCCTCGTGACGCCTGCCGGAGCCGTAGAGGCAAAGATTTCCGTCCTTGCGGGCAATGGTCATGAAGAGGGAGCGGAAGTTGGCGAAGGTCTCGACCTCGTCGTCCATCCCGTCCATCAGGTGCTTGAAGAATTCCAGGGTACGCGTCGCGATCCCCAGCGCGTCTGGAATACTCTTCAGGATTTCGTCGCGGGTGGCCTCGCTGATCGGCGCGGAAACGCCGCCGGGCACGATCCAGTGAGAATGAATCCGCTTGCCGCTGAGCAGTTCAATGACGTGCTGGCCCCACTTCCGCAGGCGAATGCCCTCCACAGCCAAATCAGGGTATTTTGCCGCCAGGCCGAGGATGTTGCGCTCTGCCGGGTTTGCATCCCAGCCCATGAGGAAGTCGGGCGAGGAAAGGTGAAAGAAGCTGAGGGCATGCGACTGGGTGATTTGCGCCAGATGGACCGCGCGGCGCAGCAGCTCGGCCGGCTCCGGGATGCGCAGGCCCATGATGGCATCGCACGCCTTGGCTCCCGCGAGCAGATGACTGATGGGACAGATGCCGCAGACGCGAGCCGTCAGCGAGGGCATCTCATAGAACGGACGGCCTTCGCAGAATTTTTCAAATCCGCGGAACTGAAGCACATGAAGATGCGCGTCCTGCACCGTCCCCTGGTCGTCGAGCTGGATCGTGATCTTTCCGTGCCCTTCAATCCTTGTGATTCCATTAATTCGTATCGTCTGCATCGACTCGCTCCTAATTGCCAAAGTGACACTGAGTGGACAGGTCGGGTATGCGCCCGGCAAGCACCTCGCTCAGGACGAAAAAGATCAAGTCCGCCGACGGCGGGCATCCGGGGACAAACAAATCCACATGCACCAACTCGTGCAGCGGGATCACTTTGGCCTCCAGCTTGGGAACTTCGTGCGTCGGCGTTCCCGGGTTATCCGTTGCGTTATCGACGTAGCCCCGTCGTAGAACGTCTTCGAGAAGGAAGTTGTTGCGCAGGGCGGGAACATTGCCGGTGACGGCGCAATCGCCCAGCGCGACCAGCAGCTTGGTTCTGCTGCGGACCAGTTTGATTTTCTCGATATCCTCATCGCTGGCGATGGCGCCCTCCACCAGCGTGAGATCGACGTTTTCCGGAAACTCCTTGTTGTCGACGACCGGGCTATAGACCAGGTCGATCAGGGGCGCGATATCGAGCAGGCGCTCATCGATATCGAGGAGCGACATGTGGCAGCCCGAGCATCCATCCAACCAGAGCGTTGCAATCCGTGCTTTCTCAGTCATTGTTCCTCCCCGCGCATCTGGAGAAGATACGGCAAGAAATCGGGTTTGGTCATCTCTGCGACGGCTTTGTTCTTTTCGACAAGAGCGCCGACCGGGCAAACCATGACGCATTTGCCGCAATTGGTGCAGGATTCCGAGTCTCCCCAAGGCTCTCCAAGATCGCTGACCACTCGTGAGTTGATGCCGCGGCCGTTCGTGCCCCAGGTGTGTGCGCCCTCAATCTCGCCGCAGACGCGCACGCAGCGTCCACAAAGGATGCAGCGATTGTGATCGGCGACGAAGCGCTTGTGAGAGCCGTCGGTCGCGCACTTCATGTGCAGGTAAGGCAGCGTCACATGGTTGACGCCGAGTCTCTGCGCCATGGCCTGCAGTTCGCAGTGGCCGGAGGAAACGCACACCGCGCATACATGGTTGCGTTCGGTAAGCAGCAGTTCGACGATCAGCTTGCGATATTCATGCAGCTCCGGCGAATGCGCTGTCACCTCCATGCCTTCCTGCGCCTGCGTGAAGCAGGCCGGCAGCAGCTTGTTGCTGCCCTTGAGCTGGACAAGACATAACCGGCATGCGCCCAGTTCGTTCAGCCCGGCAAAGTGGCACAGCGTCGGAATATCGATGCCATTCTCTCGCGCCACTTCAAGGATGGTCTGATCTTCAGACGCGCAGACTTCCTTGCCGTCGATCCTTAGCGTTCTAACCTGGTATTGATCTCGCTCTGGCATCTATCGGCTCTCCTTACTTTTCCGCCGCGGTGGCGGCTGGCGTCTTGGAACAGCCGCACTTGTTCTGCGGACATGTCTTGTCGGTGATGTGCTTGACATACTCATCGCGGAAGTAGGCCAGCGTACTGGTGACGGGATTGGGCGCGTTCTGGCCGAGGCCGCACAATGCCGTGCGCTGCACCATGGAGCCGAGTCGCTCCAGGTTCTCCAGATCTTCCATCCGGCCCTTGCCCTCGCTGATGCGATCGAGCAAGCCATACAACTGCGTTGTGCCCACCCGGCAGGGGACGATTCCGCTTGCATGGTCGACGTGGCCAAGTTCTTCATGGACTTCATGCGCGACGAGTCCTGCGGCAAGTGCGTCCCCTGCCGGGTGGGCACAACGCAGTTGTATGGCTTGCTCGATCGCATCAGCGAGGGCAAGGGCCGGATGGAAGATCTGGAGAACCTGGAGCGACTCGGCTCCATGGTGCAGCGCACGGCATTGTGCGGCCTCGGCCAGAACGCGCCCAATCCCGTCACCAGTACGCTGGCCTACTTCCGCGATGAGTATGTCAAGCACATCACCGACAAGACATGTCCGCAGAACAAGTGCGGCTGTTCCAAGACGCCAGCCGCCACCGCGGCGGAAAAGTAAGGAGAGCCGATAGATGCCAGAGCGAGATCAATACCAGGTTAGAACGCTAAGGATCGACGGCAAGGAAGTCTGCGCGTCTGAAGATCAGACCATCCTTGAAGTGGCGCGAGAGAATGGCATCGATATTCCGACGCTGTGCCACTTTGCCGGGCTGAACGAACTGGGCGCATGCCGGTTATGTCTTGTCCAGCTCAAGGGCAGCAACAAGCTGCTGCCGGCCTGCTTCACGCAGGCGCAGGAAGGCATGGAGGTGACAGCGCATTCGCCGGAGCTGCATGAATATCGCAAGCTGATCGTCGAACTGCTGCTTACCGAACGCAACCATGTATGCGCGGTGTGCGTTTCCTCCGGCCACTGCGAACTGCAGGCCATGGCGCAGAGACTCGGCGTCAACCATGTGACGCTGCCTTACCTGCACATGAAGTGCGCGACCGACGGCTCTCACAAGCGCTTCGTCGCCGATCACAATCGCTGCATCCTTTGTGGACGCTGCGTGCGCGTCTCCGGCGAGATTGAGGGCGCACACACCTGGGGCACGAACGGCCGCGGCATCAACTCACGAGTGGTCAGCGATCTTGGAGAGCCTTGGGGAGACTCGGAATCCTGCCCCGATTGCGGCAAATGCGTCATGGTTTGCCCGGTCGGCGCTCTTGTCGAAAAGAACAAAGCCGTCGCAGCGATGACCAAACCCGATTTCTTGCCGTATCTTCTCCAGAT
>CAVZNE010000369.1:0-4250 GCA_963776445.1 Terriglobales bacterium | reverse complement strand
CTCCAACGAGTTGGATCCGCACCGGTCTCAGCGTAGGCGGCCAGTGTGGATTCAGCCTGACGCGCACCCGCTTGATGCAGCACGGTAAGTCCAGGCACTGCATCCAGAAGCCTTTCGAGAATCGGCGGAACAGAGACATTCAAGATGCGGGCGCCTTGGGAGCCGCCAAAGACGAGCAGGCGTGGATTCGGACTGGTTGGCGGAGCGAGGGCGAAGAATTCCGGACGCACCGGGATGCCGGTCACTTCGGCAATTGCGGAACCATCGAGCAGCGAAGGGAAAGTTGACCGCGGCAGCCTGAACTTTTTTGCCCACCAGACGATTGGCCAGCCCCGGCATGGCGTTGGGCTCAAAGGCCATGGCCGGCACGCCTGAGCTGAAGGCCGCCGCCATCGCCGGACCGGAGGCGTACCCGCCCACGCCGAAGACTACGCCGGGCTTGAACTCGCGAATGAGACGCTTGCAGGCAAAGATACTGCGCGGCAGATCGGCCAGGGTGCGCAGCCGGGTCATCAGGGATACGTTTTTGAGCTGGCCCACCTTGATTAGGTGGAGACTGAAAGCCGGCTTCGGGAACGAGACGGCTCTCCATGCCGCGCGCTGTGCCGACAAAGAGCACCTCGGCCATTACGCGTGCAACCAATTCGCGGGCCACCGCCAGCGCCGGAATGATGTGGCCTCCGGTGCCGCCGCCGGCGATCAGAACGCGGAATTCGTGTCTTGCGCTTGCGTTGAGGGCATTCCTCGATCGCCTCGGACCTGTTCACTCGCATACCGATCAAAAGGCGCTGGCTAAATCAGCACCTAAAAACAGCACAAATTCAGAAAAAAAAGCGAACCTAACTCTCCCCTTTTCATTGGAATACCGCAAAAAGCGGGGGAGGGGTAGGGGGCTATGTAGCACGTGGGGACCCATCCTCGCTGCCGAAGTGGGTTCGACTGAATGATTGACATACTTTGATTTTGCGCGGGAGGAAGGGAATTCTCTGCAAAGTTTTTGGGAGCATAAGTCTTTTTTTCAGGGCCTCTCTTTGCTCAGGATTACTGGGCATTGGCGGGTCATTCCCTATTCCCTGCCTTCAATCCACCTTGCGGCTGATGTTGAGCAGGATGCCGATGCTGGCCAGGGTGAAGAAGAGCGAGGTTCCGCCGGAGGAGATCAGCGGCAGCGGAATGCCTTTGGTGGGCACCAGGGACGAGCACCACGCTGATGTTGAAGAAGGCCTGCAGCAGAATGGTCGATGGTGATGCCGAAGGCGGCCAGGCGGGCAAAGGGGTCCTGGGAGCGAAAGGCGGCGCGCAGGCCGCGGTAGCCGAAGCACCACGAAGAGCGAGACGATGGACGATGGCGCCGATGAAGCCCAGCTCCTCGGCGATGTTGGCGAAGATGAAGTCGGTGTGACGCCTCGGGCAGGAAGAAGAGCTTCTGCACGCCTTCCATGTAGCCGCGGCCGGTCAAGCCGCCGGTGCCGACGGCGATGAGCGACTGGTTGATGTGGAAGCCGGCGCCCTGCGGATCGGCATCCGGGATGGAGAAAGACCAGTATGCGCTGCAAGCGCCAGGGAACCAGGAAAAGCAGCGCGACCAGGCCAGGCAGCGTAGCGCAGCACGCCGCCAAGCAGGTACTTCCACTCCATCCCGGCCAGCAGCAGCATCATGGCGGTCACGCCCAGCAGAACCAGCGCCGTGCCCAGGTCGGGCTGCTTCACAATCAGCAGGACAAAGACCACCGGAATGATGACGGCGCGCAGCAGCGTGTGCTTCCAGTCGCGCATGGCGTCCAGCCGGGTATGAAGAAACCAGGCCAGAAACAGAACCAGCACGGGCTTGGCGATCTCCGAGGGCTGAAAGGTGAAGAAGCCGCCAAAGCGAATCCAGCGATGGGTGTTGTGGGAGCCGGGAAAGAAGAAGACCAGCACCAGCAGCAGCGTGGTGACGCACAGGGCGGGATAGATGAAGCGGGGGACTTGTAGACGCTGTAGTCGACGCGCATGAGCACCAGCATGGCGAGCACGCCGGCCAGCGCCCATCCGGCCTGGCGGCCGACAAAGGTGTAAGGGGAGTGGTAACGCGCTCCTGGGCCACGACGGCGGAGGCGGAAAAGACCATGGCCAGCCCCACCACGACGAGCAGCATCGTGGTGAAGAAGATCCACTTGTCGACGCCTACGCGTTTTGCCATACCTTCCAACCCCGCCGTTCGCTCGACCAGTTCCTTGAAGACCTGGCCGCGCTGTTCGTAGTTTTCGAACTGGTCATAGCTGGAGCAGGCCGGAGCCAGCAGCACCACTTCGCCGGGACGGGCCGCATCGCCGCAGCCGCCACAGCTTTCTCCAGGGTTTCGCAAGAGACGATTGGCGACTACCCCGCGCAGTTGCGACTCGATTTTTGCAGCCGCTGCGCCGATGGTGTAAATGGCGCGCACCCGCTCCTGAATCAGTGGCGTCAGCGGGGTGTAGGCGAGCCTTTATCCTTGCCGCCCAGGATGAGGTGAATGCCGGATTTGAAAAGGCGGCGATGGCCTTGGCGGTGGCGTCCACGTTGGTGGCCTTGGAGTCGTTGTAGTACTCGACGCCGTTGAGGGTGGCGACGTATTCCAGGCGATGCTCGACGGCGTGGAAGCTCTCAATGGCCAGGCGAACCGCCTCTGCCGGTGCGCCGGCCAGGCGGGCAGCGCACACCGCGGCCAGCACGTTCTCGACGTTGTGGTCGCCCTTGAGCGTGATTCCACTGAGCGGCATCACCTTCTCGACATCCGCTCCTTCATCGGCGCGAAACACGATAAACCCATCTTCAACCCATGCGCCCTGCGCCACCGGATGCTTGCGGGAAAACAGGTAAACCCTGGACGTAGCGCGCGCCGCAGCCGCAGCAGCGGGAGCGTTGTCGGCGTTCAGCACCAGGCAATCCTGCGCGTCCTGCGCGGCAAAGATGCGCTCCTTGGCCTGGATGTAGTTCTCAAAGCTGCCGTGGCGATCGAGATGGTCGGGGGTGATGTTCAGGATGACAGCAATGGCCGGCTGGAACTCGGCCGTGCTTTCCAACTGGAAGCTGGAGACCTCCAGCACCGACCAGGTCGCGTCGGTGCTGACTTCAATCAGGGACACAACCGGGACGCCGATGTTGCCGCCGACCAGCGTGGGCAGGCCGGCCTTCTCCAGGATTTCGCCCACCAGCGCGGTGGTTGTGGTTTTGCCGTTGGAGCCGGTAATCGCCAGCGTCTTGCCCTTGAGAAAGCGGGCCGCGAGTTCGAGTTCGCCGATGATGGGCAGGCCGAAGCTCTTGCACCTGCACCAGTTCGGGCGTATCCAGCGGCACGCCGGGGCTGACCACGATCAGGTCCTGGCGGCGGAACGTCAGCAGGCCGTGGCCGCCCGCTTCCACCATGATGCCCTCTTCGAGCAGGGCGGGAATGTCCTTGGCCAGCGCCTCGGCGCTGCGCATGTCGGAAACCGTGACCTGTGCGCCGCGGTGGCGTAGAAACAGGGCCGCGGCCAGACCGGATTTCCCCAGTCCGACGACCAGAACTTTCTTGCCTTTAAGTTCCATCATAGAATCTGTCCTCAGCTTCTGCGCTCGCGGCCTTCTTCTATTGTGCACCGTGCGGTGCGCGGCGCGGAGCCTTGTCTAGCGGAGTTTCAGGGTGGTGAGTGCAAACAATGCAAACACCAGGGCGCCGATCCAGAAGCGGACAATGACTTTGGACTCGCTCCAGCCCAGTTGTTCGAAATGGTGATGCAGCGGGGCCATTTTGAAGATACGCTTCTTGTTGCGCAGCTTGTAGCTGCCCACCTGGAGGATGACGGAGAGCGCTTCGAGAATGAAGATGCCGCCGATGAAGGGCAGCAGCAGTTCCTGGCGGATGATGATGGCCACGGTGCCGATGGCGCCGCCCAGGGCCAGCGAGCCGACGTCGCCCATGAAGATTTCGGCGGGGTGGGCGTTGTACCAGAGGAAGCCGATGGAAGCGCCGACCATGGATCCGCAAAAGACGGTGAGTTCGGCAACGCGAGGCATGTGCTGGAGTTCGAGATAATCGGCAAAGACCACGTGGCCGCTGACGTAGGTGAGCACGGTGAGCGCGCCGGCGGCGATGATGGTGCAGCCGATAGCGAGGCCGTCGAGACCGTCGGTGAGGTTGACGGCGTTGGATGAGCCGATCAATACGACGATGATCCAAATGACAAAGGGCAGAAACGCGAGCCACGCCATGTGCGGGATGCCAGACCACATATGCAGGTACATGGGTA
>CAVZNE010000368.1:0-5588 GCA_963776445.1 Terriglobales bacterium | reverse complement strand
GGTACGGTGCCTGTATTGCTCATTGTGCATCGCCTCCGCCTCAATGATACGCATGAGCGGGTGATAGGTTCCGGCAAGTCGAGGACGGCTGGAAAGTGTGGTCGAAGTTAGGTTGATTGCTCCCGTTGCCTTCGGTGTTTTCCCAGAACCTATTCCAAGACGGTTTCCGTGTCGCGGTCGAAGCAGGAGTGCAAAAAAGAGCCGCAACGACGACTTGGCCATGGGTTCGTTACTGTTGAAAGCAACCCATGATGTCAACTCCGGCCAAAGCACGGTTCTTTTCACGGCGATGGCTGGTCGCCATTGCCGTTATGTCCAGCGCGATCATGGAGGTATTGAACACCTCGGTGGTCAATGTAAGTCTGCCGCACATAGCAGGGAGTCTCTCCTCGACGGTCGATGAAGCCACCCGGTCCTACCTGGACGCTCACCCGCCAATTGAAAAGACCGCCGGCATGCTCGTTGCCGCTGGATGGCTCATCCAGAATCGGGCCGACGCCAACCTCGACGCCGGCCGCGGTGTTGCCATCCGCGAATTTGCCCTCGGTCACGGCTTTGGCGAAGCCGACTATCTCCTCTTTGTGGATGGGCAGGCAGCCGGCGTCGTAGAGGCCAAAAAGGAGGGCTCGCCCCTCGTCGGCGTTGAAACCCAGACGCAGAAGTACAGCGAGGGCATCCCTGCGGCTTTGCCCGCCCCCCGGCGTCCGCTCCCGTTCCTTTATCAGTCCACCGGCATCGACACCCGCTTTACCAACCTGCTTGAGCCCAACGCCAGCAGCCGCAATGTCTTCACCTTCCACCGGCCTGAAACCCTGGCCGAAGGTCTGCGGGATGAGTTGGCCAACTCCGGCTCCATGGTCAAAGCGCGCCTTGCCTCCATGCCGCCTCTGTCGCCGTTCGGGTTGCGTGCGGCGCAAGTTACGGCCATCAACGCCCTGGAGCAGTCACTTGGCCAGGGTCGCCGCCGCTCCCTGATCCAGATGGCCACCGGGGCCGGCAAGACCTACATGGCCTGCAGCGCCATCTACCGGCTCATCAAGTTTGCCGCTGCCCGCCGCGTACTATTCCTGGTGGACCGCGGCAACCTGGGCCGCCAGACCCTGAAGGAGTTCCAGACTTTCCGCACCCCGGACGACGGCCGCATCTTCACCGAGCTGTATAACGTGCAGCTGCTGCAATCCAGCCGCATCGATCCGGTGGCCAAAGTCTGCATCTCCACCATCCAGCGCCTCTATACCATGCTGGAGGGCAAAGAGCTGGACCCTGAACTGGACGAACTCTCCGGCTCCTCGCTGGAGATGCTCAAGCGTCCGCCCGAGCCCATCCCCTACAACCCCGGCATCCCCATCGAGACCTTCGACCTCATCGTCACCGACGAGTGCCACCGCTCCATCTACAACCTCTGGCGGCAGGTGCTCGAATACTTCGACGCCTCGCTGATCGGCCTCACCGCCACGCCGTCCAAGCAGACGCTCGGCTTCTTCCATCAGAACCTCATCATGGAGTACCCCTTCGACCGCGCTGTGACCGACGGCGTCAACGTCGATTTCGACCTCTACACCATCCGCACCCAAATCTCCTCGCAGGGCAGCGTCATCCAGGCCGGTTAACAGGTGGACTACCGCGACCGGCAGACGCGCCAGATCCGCTGGGAGCTGGCCGACCAGGACATTCCCTACGACGCCGACGAGCTCGACCACCGCGTCGTTGTTCCCGACCAGATCCGCACCATCGTTCGTACCTTCCGCGACCGCCTCTTCACCGACATCTTCCCCGGCCGGACCGAAGTTCCCAAGACACTGATTTTCGCCAAAGACGACAGCCACGCCGACGACATTGTGAAGATCCTGCGTGAGGAGTTCGGCCGGGGCAACGACTTTGCCCAGAAGATCACCTACCGCACCGGCTCCGCCAAGGTCCGCACCCAAAAAACCGACAGAGCCGGCAACGAGTGCGAAGTGGATGAGTGGGTCTCGTCCGGCGTCACCGCCGAGCAGCGGCTCAATGAATTCCGCAACAGCTACCTTCCTCGCATCGCCGTCACGGTGAAGCAGGCAGCGTCAGGGCGAGTACCGCCAGAATCAGTCTTCGGCTTTCCCTTGAGCAATATTGCGTTCTCAAACCTCAGCGAGCAGCGAGACCGGCACTCGGGAGACGATCCGAGCAAATTTATTTCGCGCACAATCGGGCGATTTGGGCCTGAATCTATCGGCCCCGAGACGGCCCCGGTGAAATTTGGTTGGGAGAGGTTGAGGCGTAAATTATTGATTTAATTGGCGTCCCCGACGGGATTTGAACCCGTGTTATCGCCGTGAAAGGGCGGTGTCCTAGGCCAGGCTAGACGACGGGGACGCTTCCGGAGCGCGTTCTGCCTGTACTGGCCGAATACGTCCTTTTTGAAGGCTACCAACTCAGAGCAGCCATGTCAAAGAGCGGCGGTTCGGCGGCCGGTCAAAAAGGCGGAGACGGCCCATTCCTATCCTCATTTAAAGAGGATGGGAGGATAATACGAAATGGGCTTGCCGTCGCCGGGGTTTCGAGGCGATTCTGCCGTTTCCGGATTTGGCAGGTCCGCGGAGCCGCCAAGCACGATGGATGCAGGTCGGCGCGGGTTCATTGCCGCCTCGGTCGATCTGCCTGGCTCAAGGGCGCCATCGAATCGACGCTAGGGTTGGGCAAACCCATTCAAGTGCCAGGGCGAGAGCGGTTGACGAATTCGCGCCAATTTTGAAACAAACGTTGCCGCAGAGTTTTATGCGTCAATGCCACGGCTCCATCCGTCAGATAAAAAGGCTCCTTTTTGCCGCTTTTCCGCCGGCAGGCGGCGTGCTTCCGGCCGGTTTATCCACAGCTAGGGATGTTGCAGTCGACGGAGCGGTCCTGCAACCCTGCAATTCAATCAATCCGGCACAAACCGGAACTCCGGCCCAAAGCGGCCAGGACAAAGGAAAGATCGAGTGAGGCATACCGCATTGAATCGCATTCTTGGCGTAGGTTGTTTGGTTCTGATTGGGCTGGCCGCTACTGGCTGCCGGCAAAAGACAGCGGCTGCGGCGGCAGGAATGCAGGCCATGCCCGTGCAGACGGTGGCCGTGTCGCTTGCCCCCGTGGCGCAGAGCAGCGAGTATGTGGCCACCATCAAGTCCCGCCGTTCGGCAACGCTGCAGCCCATGGTGGCGGGAAATCTGACCAGGATCCGCGTTCATTCGGGCGATCACGTCAAGGCGGGCCAGTTGTTGATGGAGATCGATCCGAAGCTTCAGATGGCCACGGTTGAGTCAGCGCGCGCGACAGAGCGCCAGAAGAAGGCCGTCTACGATTTCAACGCGATTGAGATTGAACGGCAGCGCAAGCTGTTTGAAGCAGGTGTGACCAGCCGCGACGCCTATGACCAGGCGCGGCAGTCGCACGACAACGCGAAGGCCGATTACGAGTCGGCGGTGGAACTGCGCAAGACGCAGCAAGAGCAGTTGGCCTACTACAGCGTTCGCGCGCCATTCGACGGCGTGGTGGGCGACATTCCCGTGCACGTGGGCGATTACGTCACGCCCGCTACTGCGCCCGCTGCCGTACTGACCACGGTGGATGAGAACAAGGATCTCGAGGCCTATGTTTACGTTCCGACGGAGCGTTCCGGGCAGGTGCATCTGGGCCAGACTGTGGAAGTGATCGACAACACCGGCAAGGTGCTGGAGACGTCGAAGATCGATTTTCTGTCGCCGCAGGTGGACAGCACGCTGCAGGGCATCCTGGTGAAGGCTCCAGTGCATTCCTCGCTTGAGGTTCTGCGCAATGCCCAAATGGTGAAGGTGCGGGTCATCTGGAGCACGACGCCGATGGCCGTGGTCCCGGTGCTGGCGGTGACGCGCCAGGGCGGCCAGAGCTTTGTTTTTGTGGTGCAGCAGCAGAATGGGCACTATGCGGCTCACCAGGTGCCGGTTACCCTGGGCGATACCGTGGGCAACAACTACTCCATCTCGGCAGGACTCAAGATAGGCGACCGGGTGATCGTGTCGAGCACCCAGTTCCTGGTGAATGACATGCCGATTCTGCCGCTGGGCGCCTGAAGCGCTACCGGCTGAGGCATCGTTGGACACGGCCTCCGGCGTCGAGCGGAGGCAGCAGGATTCGGGCGTTGGTCACGGCGCGCCCATAACGAGGAAAAGGAAGGCCACCTTGTTTGTAGATTTCTTTATTCGCCGCCCGGTATTTGCAACGGTGTGCGCGCTGCTCATTATTCTGGCCGGGGCCATTTGCATCCCCAACCTGCCAGTCGCCATGTATCCCACCCTGGCGCCTCCACAAGTGATGGTGAGCTGCAACTATGTGGGCGCCAACGCGGATACGGTCGAGAAGGCCGTCACCATTCCTCTTGAAGAGTCGATCAACGGCGTTGAGGGAATGCGCTACATCAGCTCGTCGAGCACCAACAACGGCATGAGCACGATTACCGTAACCTTCACCACCGGTTACGATCTTTCGATTGCGGCCGTGGACGTGCAGAACCGCGTGGCCAGCGTGCAGGGACGTCTGCCCGCCGCGGTCACCTCGACGGGCATTACGATCACCAAGTCGAGAAGCAATTTTGTCTTTGGCGCCGGGTTCTTTTCGCGGGACGGACGCTACTCCAACGAGTTCATCTCCAACTACCTCGATGTGTATGTGAAGGACGCGCTGAAGCGCATTCCCGGCGTTGGCGACGTGTCCATCATGGGCGAGCGCAAGTACGCCATGCGCCTGTGGCTGGATCCCGTGAAGCTGGCCGCTCGCTCGTTGACTGCGTCCGATGTGGTGACCGCGTTGGTCGAGCAGAACGTCGAAATCCCGGCCGGCCAGTTGGGCCAGCCTCCTTCCGACGCCAAGCAGGCTTACCAGGTGCCGGTGCGTGTGGTAGGCCGGCTCACCGATCCCGCCGAATTCGACAAAATCATCGTCAAGAACAATGCCAACGGGCTGGTGCTGCTGAAAGATGTGGGCCACGCCGTGGTGGGCGCGGAGGATTACAGCACGCGTCTGGAATACAGTGGTCGCGAAGCGGTAGGTGTTGGCGTTCAGCAGCTTTCCAATGCCAACGCTCTGGATGTGGACAGACAGGCAAAAGCCGCGTTGAAGGAACTGTCGAAGACCTTTCCGCCGGGGCTTGAATATGCCATCGCCTTCGATTCCACTACGGTGATCGGCGACTCGATCCAGGAAGTGCTGGTCACCCTGGCCGAGGCCATCCTGATCGTCATCGCGGTCATCTTCCTGTTCCTGCTGGACTGGCGCGCGACCATCATTCCCGCCGTCACCATTCCAGTTTCTCTGATCGGAACCTTCGCTTTCGTCAAGGTTTTCGGCTTCTCCGTCAACTCGCTCACACTATTTGGCATTACGCTGGCCACCGGTCTGGTGGTCGACGACGCCATTGTGGTCATCGAGAACGTGCAGCGGCATATTGCCATGGAGCACTCCAATCCCCACGAGGCCACTTCGCGGGCCATGGGAGAGGTGACCAGCGCCGTCATTGCCACTTCGCTGGTGCTCATCGCCGTGTTTGTGCCGGTCTCGAGCAATACGTAGACGAAGTCGAAGACGGTACACAACAT
>CAVZNE010000367.1:0-5205 GCA_963776445.1 Terriglobales bacterium | reverse complement strand
CAATTGGCGATCCTTGCCGGGATCATGGGCGCTAAAAGGACCTCGGAGCTCATTCCCCTCTGCCATCCGATCGCTCTTGACGACTGCAAGGTCGAGATCGAGGCGCGCCTCCCCGGCGCCGACGGCTCCGTTGAGGTGGAGGTGCGCTGCCGCGCAAGGACGGCGGCCCGGACGGGGGTCGAGATGGAGGCGCTGACGAGCGCCAGTGACGCGGCCCTCGCGCTCTACGACATGGGCAAGGCCGTCACCCACAAGATCGTGATCAGGGACCTGCGGCTCCTCGATGCTCTACGCCGACTTCTCCGGCAACCTCGACTCCTGCATCGCCATCCGCTCCATGATGGCCACCGAAGGCAAGGGCTACGTCCAGTCCGGCGCAGGCATCGTCGCCGACTCCGTTCCCGAACTCGAGTACCAGGAGTCGCTCAACAAAGCCCAGGCCGTCTTCCGCGCCGTCGAACGCGCCCGTGAGCTGTAGTGCATAGTCTGCCTTTGAGATGGAGATCCTAATCGATTAGGATTGCATCTATTTTTTGTGGAAGGGATTCCATGCCTGTTTGTCCCCCGCACACGCTGCACATGAGCGCCCTGGCTGCCTTTTCGCTGCTTTGCCTCGGCCCCCTCTCCCTTCCCGCCCAGCAGCTCGACCAGCAAGCGATCATTCGCCAGATCGACGCCTCCGTGCAATCCCGGATCGACGGCATCGCCTCCTACTCCGTCAACGAGCACTATGCCGTCTTCCGCAACAGCGATGAGACTCATCCCGTCGCTGAAATGATGGTCAGGACCGACTACAAGAACGGCTCTGGAAAGAGCTACTCCACCCTCTCCGAAAGCGGCTCGTCGCTTGTGCGCAGCCAGGTGTTGGGCAGGATTCTCGAAAACGAAAAACTCATGAGCCTGCCAGACAACCGCAGGCAGGCCGTGGTCACCTCCGCCAACTATGCAATGAAACTCAAGTCCGACCAGAAACAGACGATCGATGGAAAAGAATGTCTGGTCCTTTCCATCACTCCCCGGCGTCCCAGCCCCTTTCTTTTCACCGGAACCCTTTGGGTCGACGCCCGGGATTACTCCATCGTCCAGTTGCAGGGCATGGCCGCCAAAAGCAATTCCATCCTGACCGGCCCCGCGCATGTCGCTCGCCAGTATGCCAATGTGGACGGCTTTCCCATGGCCACCCACGCCCGGGCCGTTTCCAACAGCTTTCTCCTGGGCCAGACCATCGTCAAAATCGACTACCAGGGCTACCAGATTCAGCCTCCTCCCACCAAATGAACTCGCGCCATGGTCCGTTTGCGGGTCAAGGCTGTCACGGGCGCTGCAATCTCTCAAGAGGTACAGATCAATGAACCTGGAGAGGCAGTACAGGACCGCCGGCCGACAACAGAAGCTGCTCCTTCGCGCTTCCGCTTTCGTCTTTCTTGTTTGGAACGGGGCCCTGGCCGGTCCCGTCCAGCCACCCGACCCTTCCGTGGTCATTCGCGGAGTCGACGCGGCTGTCAAAGCGCGATTTGAAGCTGTCGCCGGCTTCACTGTGACCGAGCACTATGCCGTTTTCAGAAACAGCGACGAGTCCCATCCCGCGGCTGAAATGACCGTGAAAACAACCTACCGCAAGGACGCTGGCAAGAGTTATGCAATCCTTTCCCAGTCTGGATCTTCAATCCTGCGCAAACTGGTGTTGCTCCCGCTCCTCGACGAGGAAAAGCGCGTTAACGATCCAGCCATCCGTGAAACTTACTGGTTCACGTCGGCCAATTACCTGATGCAAATGGTGCCTGGCGAACTCCAGCGCGTAGATGGACGGAACTGTCTCTCTCTTGCCATCACTCCCAGGCACAAGGCGCCCAATCTCATTCAGGGAACCTTGTGCGTCGACCCATGGGACTACTCGATCGTGCAGCTCCAGGGAACCGCCTCCAAAAGTCCTTCCGTGTTCACCTACCCTCCGCGGGTCCTGCGCCAGTATGCCTACGTCAGCGGATTTGCCCAAGCCACTCATGCCAGGGCCGTATCGGACAGCCCCTGGTTCGGCCGGACCATCGTCACAATCGACTATCAGGGCTACCAGATTCAGCCTCCTCCCACCAAATGATCCCCTGCCCTTGTCCGCTTGCTTCAAGCCTGGAGAAGCAAAATACATCAGATCGTCAGCCCCACCGCAGCTGGCCCCGTGACACACTGCCCCGCAAAGCGTTACGCTGAAGGGTACCCGCGCCGGGAGCGCCAAGGAGCAATTCGAACCCCATGCCTATCCAAACCACCCCCAATATCTGGCACAACGGCAAGCTCATTCCCTGGGAACAGGCCAACATCCACGTCATGAGCCACGTGGTCCACTACGGCTCCAGCGTTTTTGAAGGAATCCGCTGTTACAGCCAGCCTCAGGGTGCGGCCATCTTCCGCCTGCCCGAGCACATGCAGCGCCTGCTGGACTCCGCCAAAATTTACCGCATGGAAGTTCCCTACACCCTTGAGGAGCTCTGCGCGGCCGTGGTCGATGTGGTTGAAGCCAATGGCGTTACGCCCTGCTACATCCGGCCCATCATCCTCCGCGGCTATGGCGAAATCGGCGTCAGCCCCAAGGGGTCGCCCCTTGAGGTCTACATTGCCAACTTCGCCTGGGGCAAGTACATCCAAAGCACAGGCGGAGCGGATGTCTGCGTCTCCAGTTGGAACCGGCTGGCGCCCAACACTTTGCCTTCCCTCGCCAAGGCCGGGGCCAACTACATGAACTCCCAGCTCATCCACATGGAAGCCGAGGTCAACGGATACGCCGAAGGCATCGCCCTCGACGTCAACGGCCTCATCAGCGAAGGCTCGGGAGAGAACGTCTTCGTCGTCCGCAATGGCGTCCTCTACACCCCGCCGCTGGCCAACTCGGCCCTCTCCGGCATCACCCGCGACAGCGTGCTCACCATCGCCCGCCACCTCGGCCTGCCAGTCACCGAGCAGGCCCTGCCGCGCGAGCTGCTCTACATCGCCGACGAGGTATTCTTCTCCGGCACCGCCGCCGAGGTCTCGCCCATCCGCTCGGTCGACCACATCACCGTCGGCGACGGCAAGCCCGGCGAAATCACCAAGAAGATCGCCGACGAGTTCTTCGGCATCGCCAGCGGCCTCAAGCCCGACCGCTTCGGATGGCTCACCCCGGTCAAGGTTGCCTGCCAGGAGCCGGTAACGAAGTAGCCTCAGCCCATCCAATCCCAGCTACAGGGCGACCCTTCAGCGGGTCGCCCGTTTGTTCGGCGGCTGGAGAATCTTCAAGGATCGTGACCAATTGGGTCCCCATCCATTTCGCGTTCTTTGCGAAATGGGTGGGAAAGCAGGAAAGCCTGCTCAACAAAAACGGCGAAAATCCTCGCGCATCTTTTCTGCCGCTTCGCCACCCCAACCCAACCCGCCGCTTCGTATAATCGTCCCCATGAAAGCTATTGTGACGGTCCCCGTTTTATGTGCGGTTTTGTGTGCCAGCCTGCTTGTCCAAGCCCAAACCCCAGCGCCTAAAAACGCTCCAGGCAAGAGCGCTCACGCCGCCACCGCAGGCGCGCATCCGTCCCTGCTCAAGCCGGCATCGCTCACGGCCAAGGCGCCCGCGGTGTACAAGGCGCAGTTCACCACCAACATTGGCAGCTTCGTCGTCGAGGTCCATCGCGACTATGCGCCGCTCGGCGCGGACCGTTTTTACAACCTGGTCCGCAACGGCTACTTCACCAACGCGGCCTTCTTTCGCGTGGTCCGCGGCTTTGTGGTGCAGTTCGGGCTGAGCGCCAATCCCGCCGTCAACAAGGTCTGGCACACCGCCACAATCCCCGATGATCGCGTCGCGCAGAGCAACAAGCGCGGAAGCATCGTCTTCGCTTCTGCCGGGCCCAACACGCGCACCACCCAGCTCTTCATCAACACGGTGGATAACTCCAACCTCGACCGCCAGGGATTTGCGCCGTTCGGCACCGTCGTTGAAGGCATGGACGTGGTCGACAAGATCTTTCCCGGCTATCGTGATACGCCTCGCCAGGATCTGATCACCACGCAAGGCGACGCCTACCTGAAGGCCAATTTCCCGGACATCGACAGGATCAAGCTGGCTCGGATACTTCCCGCGGTTCCTCCCGCAACGCACGCCGCAGCAGGCGCCAAACCAGCCGCCAAACCCGCCGCGAAGCACTAGGAGCGGCTCAGAAATGAGGCAAAAAGGGGCATTTTTGGCCAAAAAAACGCCGGGTGCCCCAGGTTTCGCTCTTGAATCCTGGGAGAGCACGAACCACGGCCACTCTGGCCCCACCGCAGTTGGGCCTATTCACTCGGTCGAAACACTCTGCGGCGGTTGGGTTATTTATCATGCAATCATGCATCTGCGTGCCTTTCTGCCCAAGCCCCTCCTTGCCTTCTTCCCGGCTGTCCTGCTGGCTCTGTTTCTGCCCCTCGCGGCCCCGGCTCAAGCCTACGTCGGCAAGCCCAAGCTGATTGTCGTGGTGGTCATCGACCAGTTCCGCGGAGACTACCTGGAGCGCGACCGCGCCGAGTTCAAGGGACGGGGCTTCCGGCTGTTCATGGACCAGGGCGCATACTTTACCGATTGCTACTACGACTACGCCAACACCAAGACCGCGCCGGGACACGCCACCATCGGGACCGGAGCCTACACGGACGGCCACGGCATCGAGACCAACGAGTGGTGGGACGCCGCCCGCTCCTGGGACCACAAGGTCAGCTCGGTGGAAGACGAGCGGTATCAACTGGTCGATCTGCCCGCCGCCTCCATCCCCGCCAACCAGCCCGGCGCGCCCGGCGATGCGCTGAAATACGTGATTGGCTCCTCGCCGCGCAACCTGCGCGCCACCACCTTTGGCGACGAGCTGCGTCTGGCTACTAAGGGCCGCGCCAGGGTCTACGGCGTCTCGCTCAAAGACCGCGCGGCGATTTTGCCCGCCGGCCAGTCCGCCAACGGCGCTTTCTGGATCGATAACTCGAGCGGCCAGTTCACCACCTCGACCTATTACATGGAGCACCTGCCCGAGTGGGCGCGCGCCTTCAACGCCAGCGGCCGAGTGAACGAAGCCGCCCGCGAGGCCAAGGTGGAGGGCGCCACGAAGTTCTTCGAACTGGTGGGCCGCACGCCCGCCGCTAACCGCTACGAGCTGGACTTTGCCCGCGCGCTGATCGCCGGCGAAAAGCTCGGCCAGAACGGCGTGACCGATT
>CAVZNE010000366.1:0-3303 GCA_963776445.1 Terriglobales bacterium | reverse complement strand
TTATGTATACACTAAACTCATACATGCTCTTGTGAAGCGCACACAAACGATCACCAGCCTGGCTTTTTACCGGAAGCATACAGAAAGCATGTTGCGCCGCTATCTGTACGCCTCCATGCAGGTGGGCCGCGCGCCGTCCATCCTGGGCGATCCAATCGCCCGGGGATGGGTTTCCAGCCGGCCGGTGCGCACCTTCGAGGACGCGGTAATCTTCGTCCTCGACGTGGAAACGTGCCTGAACCAGTTGGGGTCTCTGGACCGCCAGATGCTCAGCCGGATCGTCCTGCAGGAGTACACGCAGGCCGAAGCCGCAACACTGTTGGGAATGAGTGTGAGGACCATCTCCTACAAGTTCCCCAAGGCCCTGGACCGGTTGACGGAAAAGCTGCTGGAAGCCAACCTGCTGGTATTGCCGGACTAATACGAATGCCGAAGGGGAGCGTGGCGCGAGCGCTCCCCTTCGGCCTGCTGTTCGCAAGAAACTGCGACCATTGGGGGGACAGGATTATCTCTTGTAGGGAGAACGGTTTTGCCTGCATGGCGAAAACGTATACATCCGTTCTCCCCACAAGGAGCTCGACCCGATGAATGCAATGCCCCGTTTCGCCGCTCTCTTTCTGCTCCTGGCCCCGGTTGCGCTGACCGCTCAGCAACCTCCCGTCCAGCCCACCACCGCTGCCGAGGCGCCCAACCGCGACACCAGCTACATCGACCCCCAAGGCACGGCGCATGTGACCAGGGTGGTTCCAGTCCCGGCAACGATCAGCCCCGAGGCGCAAGCGACCCTGCGCCGCGCGCAACCGGACCAGGGACCGGAAGTGCCGCTGGCGATGCGCCGCAAATTCCTCGACGCCTACACCGCCGGCGCTCGCATGGCATGGAGCCAGCTCTGCCCCAACCAGCTCGTCGAAGACAAGATCGCCGGGGTTCCAGTGCGCATTGTCACCCCCGCGGGGCTGCCCGCAGCCAATCAGGACAAGGTGCTGCTCAATTTGCACGGCGGCGGCTTCGACTCCGACTCCGGATCCTACACCGAGTCGATTCCGCTGGCCGGCTACACCAAAATCAAGGTCGTGGCCGTACTCTATCGCCTCGCGCCCGAGCATCCCTTCCCCGCCGCCGTCGATGACGCGGTGGCCGTCTACAAGGAGCTGCTCAAGACCTACAAGCCCGAGCACATCGCGATTTACGGCACCTCGGCCGGAGCCATTCTGACCGGCGAAGTGGCCGTCCAGCTGAAGAAACTGGGCCTGCCGCAACCCGCCGCCCTGGGCATCTTCAGCGGCCTGGGCGACTTTGCCCGCGACGGCGACTCGGCGGCCCTGTATACGCTGACCGGACTCTCCGGGCATCTGGACACATCCGGCGCAGGCAAGTCGCTTTCCGACTATGTGACCTCCACCGATCGCAAAGACCCGGTGCTCTCGCCCATCTATGCCGACCTGCACGGCCTGCCTCCCACGCTGTTCGTCACCAGCGGCCGCGACCTGCTGCTCAGCGGCACCGCCAACCTGCACCGCGCCTACCTGAAGGCGGGCGTGGACGCGCGGCTGGTGGTCTTCGACGCCCTGCCCCATGCCTTCTGGTACAACCCGCAGTTGCCCGAGTCCCTTGAAGCCAACCACGTGATGGCCGACTTCTTTGTGAAGCAGCTGGGCAAATAAGGTGGGCTGCTTCCCCGGGTGTCAGTTTTGGGATCTGGGGAAGCGGGACACAGCGAGAGGGATAATCTCGGATCGCAGGAATTCCAGCCGTCCATTGAGTTGCTCTGCATAGTCACGAGTTGGTGGCGCGCTCACAGGGATCAGTTCCTCCACACTCTCGCCTTTCCGAACCGCTTCGATCCACGCGTTCATCTCGGAACAGTAGGCTTCCAAGGCGTCAGCCGCTGTCGGGTTATCCTCGACCACAAGATAGGCAGGCGGTAGATCTCCAACGATCACCCACAAATATCGGTCGACATCCTCGAAGCGTGGAGTGATAAAAATCAAAAAAACTGCAACAACTCCACCGACCCCGTAGGCCAAATACTGACGTTCTACGCGTTCACACCACTCTTGTTCACCAACAAACTCGTGAGCCTCTGCCGCCATTTCACGGAGCAGATTGGTATCAACAATGGAATCCCCTTCGATTGAATCGGCAGGTTGCATCTTGTTGATATCGACTGGACAAACATGAGTCATACACGCTCTCCGGAGCCTTCGAGATAGTTGGTTTCAGGCAGACAGCCCGTATCTTACATCCTCTTCACTGAAAAATTCTGGGAAAGCAGGAACCTTCCATTCCCGAGTGAATCCGTCCGAGCTTTATAAGTTATATGAGCAGCCCTTCGTCTCGCCCCCATTCCCAAAACCGAATCCGCCCTAAACGGGAAACTTCCCCGGCAAAACTGTGCGCCCGCGCCTATCTCTCGTTGAGCTTCGCTCCGATACGTCCTAGCTTCCAAGGTATAGGCCATGCAATCCATCCAGACTCAATCCGCAACCGGCCTCACCGGCCGGCTCACCGAGATCGCTCTCGGCTACCAGAGCACCCTGGTCCGGGATCCGCGCCACCCCCAGGCATTGATGGGCATGAGCCTGGTCGCTCTGGCCAGCCATCAGACCGATGCGGCCATCGCCATGGCCACCGCCGCCGTGGATGCCGCGCCGTACATGGGCACCGCCTGGGTCACGCTGGGTCAGGCGCTCAAGGCCGCAAGGCGCGGCGATGAGGCCGAGCAAGCCTACGCCGAGGCCATCCGCCTGGACGGCATGGACCCCTTGGCGCGCATGGGCTTGGGCGAGCTGAAAATCTCCACCGATCGCGCGGAAGAGGCGGTGAAGGACTACGAACTGGCGCTCAAGCGGCATCCGGCACTGGTGGCCGCGCACCTGGGATTGGGCCACGCCCTGGTTTGCCTGGGCCGCGACGAAGAAGCGCTGGCCCGCTACGAGCAGACGCTAGCGCTTTCACCGCGGCTGGCCGAAGCCGAGTTTGCTGCCGGATTTGCCCTGGCGCGGATGGGCCGCCTGAAGCAGGCCGAATCCCGCTACCGGCGGGCGCTGGTGCTGCGGCCGGACTTTGCCGCCGCCTGGATGAACCTCGGCAATCTGCTGCGCGAGCAGGGCAGCGAGGCCTACGCCGAGGCGGCCTTGCTGCGCGCCGTCGAGTTGCGCCCCGGCCTGATCAACGGCTGGCTCAACCTGGCGCTGCTGGAGCGGTTGCGACAGCCATGGAGAGGCGGGGGCGGGGGGGGGGGGGGGGCGGGGGAGGGAGGGAGGGGCGGGGGAGGGACGGGGGAGGGGAGGGAGAAAGGAA
>CAVZNE010000365.1:0-4498 GCA_963776445.1 Terriglobales bacterium | reverse complement strand
GCAACTGAATGCCGATTCCGCTTCAGCGAGCAAAGAACCTGCGGATCCAGGAAAGAACCCAATCCGAATCGAGGTTGGCCGGGACCTGCCCCTCCATGCCGCGCAAGGCGCGCGCGGCTGGACTATGGAAATCGGACGGCTAGGGCAGTGGTTGAGTGGTTTGCGATTGAAGCCACAAATTCAATAGTCATTGCACATTCCCACGTCGTCTTGAAGAGGAATTCAAGCCCCACCCGAGGCTCTTCAATGTAGGCGACCTGAGCTTCGAGTTCGAGCACGCCCCTTGGATGGCGAAGGATCAACAGGCCGGAGTTGCCGACAGCCACAGCGCCGTTGAGAGTGGCTCGAATGCCCGAATTGCTGACATCCTTGCATATTCCATGGAGCGTCTCGCCTCCCACCACAAAATCAACGCCAAACCCTGCTGCGATGCGGCATGGCCGGTATTCGAATTTGCGGATTCTGCTCGGCTCTGTCATTCCAGCGAGATCCTCTCGGCTCTGGAGGCTGCACGCACACACCTGCAAGACAAATTATCGTATCTATCGGCAGAAGGGCCTGGAAGTTTCAGCGCTGGCAGGCAGAGCCGTCCAGCGGTTGAAGAGAGACTACGCTCGGGGGCTGTGCGATGTCGATTGATTCCGGGAGAACGAGGCAGAATGCGGTGTCCCTGCCTGCAGTTACCGGCAGAAAACGTGCGAGATGGGCGCTTCGTTGGAGTGATTCATCTCGCCCATCCTTGGCGCCACAATGCCTCCTTTTCACTCTATGAGAAGCAATCGGGGTGGTATAGCGTGAAGATCACGATTATCCCGTTTGCTGGCAACAGCCACAAATTCATGCATTTCTAATGTAGACGCATATTGACCAGCACGTTATTATAAAAGTAACAAATAGGCAGATTAATGAGCTCGCAATTTGAATTGCAGAAAGCGCCAGAAGGCACCAATTTCTCTGGCGGCTCTTCAGGGGAGGATTCAGTTGTAAATCCTCGCCTGGCTGAATCGAAGTCGGCGCCCGGTCTGAGAATCCTGGTTGTTGACGACGATATCCCTCTATGCAAATTCCTCGGCCGCGAACTCAAGCGCAAGAATTTTTCTGTGGAAGTACGTAACGATGGAGAGACAGCTTGTGAGACCCTTCAGGAATCCATCTGCGACCTCTTGATTCTTGATCTGAACCTTCCCAAGATGAGCGGAGTAGCGGTCCTGAAGCAGTTTCGGTTGAACCATCCGCGGCTGCCAATACTCGTGTTGACTGCAAGAAATCGTACAGAAGAACTCGTGTCGGTTCTAGAGCAGGGAGCCGACGATTACATGATCAAACCATTCTCATTCATGGAATTGCAGGCGCGAATCCGCTGTCTGCTGCGGCGCAACTCAGCGCTCCCCGTGAGTTCATCGAAGGTTGGGGATTTGACCATCAACCGCGAGGGACACTGGGTGAGGCGAGGCGAGCGGCGAATCGACCTGACGGCGCGAGAATTTGTTCTTCTTGACTATTTGATGAACAACGTGGGCAAGGCTGTATCGCGTGCGACACTCTTGCGAGAAGTGTGGAACATCACAACCGACGGCACATCGAACATTGTCGACGTTTACATGAAGTACCTGCGCGACAAGATTGACCTCGTCAATGAAGTTAAATTGATCCGCACAGTTCGTGGAGTTGGATATGTGTTGAGCAATGACTAGCTAGTCAGAAATTCATTGAATAATTCAACGATTCGAAGTGGCACGAAGAAAGCCCTCAGACGCTAAAACCCATTCGATTTTGCTCCATTTACGGCACGACAGAAGTCGTGCCCTGTTACAAAACCAAGGGACATCTCTTTATCAAACTTCGGACTCAGGACATTAGGGAAAGTTAGAGGAATCATAAATGCAGATATCTGCATCGGAAGCACTATGCCTGGACTTGTCTAAAGGCATACATGCAGCCGCACAGCCACTCGCCATCCTTAGGGCCAGCCTTGACAGCATCCATACAGATGGGATGAGTGTGGGTGAACTGCGGGAACTTGTCGCAAGTTCTACTATGGAAGTTGAGCGGGTGTGCAAGCTCTTCTCCTTTCTGCAGCAACTTGTAAGCGCCGTGAGCGTCAAGCCTGAATTATCCGAAACGCCGATACTGCCTCTGCTCGCGCGCGCAACCGACGGAGTAGAACTCCTGTTCGTAAAAGACGGAATGGTCCTTCGTTCGATAGCGTCCGACACTTGTCCGCCGGTTCTTATCAATCCAGCGCGAACACTTCAGGCTTTGTCAAGCGTACTGCTAGTTGCCCATGCGTTGTCCCAACCGCAGGACACAATTGAGCTCGTCGTCTCGTCCACTTCCTCCAACACGGTTCGAGTCGTAGTGCGAAATGTGCACGCGCACGTCGACGCAATGAATGCGGAGCAGAGCCTCAATATGGCTCTCGCCGAGGCGAATTTACGAAGCCAGCAGGCGAGCTTATCTTGGAGCCTTCAGCCATTCAGCGTGCAAATTGAATTATTGATCCTGCCCAGCAGTACTGCTACGCAGCGGCATAACATACATCTTTCTGACTGAAGCAGCTCTCCACCCGTTGTGGTTGTTTCCCCTCAGCGCCAGAATGAGTGAGACAAGTAGCCCCTGGACAATTACAGTAGGGCGGGGAAATAAATCTCACTTTGATAATCACCCGCTAGACAAGCAGTTCTTCCGCTGCCAACGTAGCGGGCGCAGCGTATAAGCTGCTCACGGCAGGAAGCGCGGCCTCAAGGTGGTTGTCAACCCTCTGGTCAAGCAGAACCGGGAACTGCAGGCCGCACTGTCCGCTTGACCAAGAAGTTGAAGAACGCCGATTTGATCATCGAGGTCCAGAAAAGCTGGCTGCTCTGTTGGGCAACCCGATTCCGAACATCCAGATCGACGCGGTGAACTCATGAGCGCCACCCTGGAGTTGGGTGGCAGCGTCGGCAAAGTGGTTGCTTACTGAGCCATCGAGAAGGTGACGTGGACATTAACCTTTGAGGTACCGGAACCGGGCATGAATTTCCATTTGAGCACCGCATCTTCAGCGGCAGGCGCAAGAAGACGGTTGCCTCCGATTGTTTTTGCTTCGCACACTTTGCCTTCCGCGTCCACCGTGGCCTCGACTGTGACCATGCCGCTTACATTCATACGCTTGGCGAGATCCGGGTAGATAGGAGACACTCGCGTCTTCACGGCACGGTCGTCCGCCGCCCTTGCGGGGATGGCGAGCATCACCACCAAGGCCAGCGCTGTTGCCTGGAATAGCCTCACAGGGGCGAGTTTCAACTGAAATGAACTGCTACCGAATAGATTCTTGTTCATGCGTCCTCCCAGAACTCCGAACATTCTGAGTTACCTATCGGCATCGAAAACGCTGGCGTTCAAGGTTTTCGAGAATCTTCGTACAAAGAAGATCAAGCATTGCTGGAAGGTCATGGCGGCGGCGACTGCGCCATCTACGAGTAGAGCGTATGCAGGATTCTTCCGGCTGATAATAATGCTTCGAAGTACTTCAAGGCGCTGTCGTCAAGCAGCGCGTCGGTCTTGAGTCGCCCATCACCGTTGCCACCGCGCTCATGGTACCTGCAAAGCTCCAACGCCCTGCCCATGCCATTCGGAGAACCAAGCAGCGCATCCTCGAGTCTAGAGTCAATACAGACGAGACCGAGAAGTTGCGTCATTGGAATATTGAGCATCCTGTCCATCATGGAAAGCATGCCCAACATGTACAGTTCGGCTGGATCCTGATTCAGGAAGGGCGCCATGGACTCGCAGAAACTGGCCCTTTCAAGTGCCTGCCTTACAACTCTGTCAGGCGCAGTGCGCGACAGCTTGCTTGCGAGAACGACTGTAACTATCTTCCGAAAGGCGTCGTCTCCAACAGTGATCAACGCGTCGTGGATCGATGATACGCGGTATCGAAATCCGTACAGGGCGGAATTGGCCAAACGAAGCAGTCTGTAGCAGAGGGACGGTTCCAGCTTTAGAAGGCGTTCGATCTCGATGATATTAGGAAATGGCTTGGCTAGCGCCGCGAACATCTGCAGGTAGGCTAACCTATTTGCAGGTATTTGCGCTTCAGTGATAATCTCGGGCCGGGAATAGAAGTAGCCCTGGAAAAAAGTGTTCCCCTCCTCTTGTGCTGTGTGCACCTCGGAGGGTGTCTCGACTTTCTCGGCCACGAACGCAGTTGCCTTGTTGTTGCACATATCGTATATCTCCTGCCTAACGGAAGGAGAGGTGGCGCGGAAGTCGACCTTGATAAAGTCTGCCATGTCGACAAGCGCACGGTTGCTTTTATGTGGGATGAAGTCGTCCAAAGCCAACCGGAATCCCAGCTTCTTGAGTTTCTTGCATGCCCTGATAAGCTCTACGTCGGCAGTGACTGTTTCCAGGATTTCAAGAACGACCGAATGACTGGGAAGCAGCGTGACGCTCATATTGACGAGTGCATCGCGCGTGCAATTGATGAACAGGTTCGGTGTTCCAGAGCAAGCGA
>CAVZNE010000364.1:0-3064 GCA_963776445.1 Terriglobales bacterium | reverse complement strand
AGATTGTGAAGGCCGGGTCGAGCGAGGTACTGGTGGCCGCGAGCACGGAGTTGCCGGCGCAACTGGAGCGGATTCCGGCGCGGACGCGCATCGAGGACTGGGTCTGGACGCGAGAGTTTGCGGTGCCGCTGGTGGAACGGCAACTGAATGTGCGCTCGCTGGAGGGGTTTGGGCTCGCCGGGCATCCGGCGGCGGCGATTGCGGCTGGAGCTGTGCTTCACTACGTGCGAACGACACAGAAGAACGAGGCGCTGCACATTGACAGTCTGAAATTTCCGAACTGATCGGCAACAATGCCGGGTGCCCCGACGGTGCAAGGACCAGCATAGCCTTCCTTCAAGGCCTCCTCGAATGAGTCCGCGACCGCTTCCTCGTTCGCTTCCCACCATGCGGTCTCTTCGGCTTTATTGGCAAATCTCTTGCTCTTCGATTTCACCAACATCGGCACCTCCTCAATTCCATATCGGCTGCCTATTGCCTTAGTTCCACCAGCGTCGCCCCTTGCCCGCCTTCGTTTTGCGGGGCTTCGGCGATGGTGGCTACGTGGGGATGGCCTTTCAGGAATTCGCGGACGCCGCGGCGGAGGATGCCTGCGCCGTGGCCGTGGATGATGCGGACGCGCGGCAGGCCGGCGAGGAAGGCGCGGTCGAGATACTTCTCCAGCTCCTCGGTGGCTTCGTCCACGGTGCGGCCGATGAGGTTGATCTCCATGCGCATGTCGTCGGTGTTGGCGCTGGTGACGGTGACGTGGACGTTCTTCTGCTTGCGCGCGGCGGCCAGCGGATCGGCGCGCTTCATTCAGCCGGATTTCCGCCGAGTTCAGCGACTTCGGCAATATCGTCGCGCTTGACGCGCATCTTGATGGGGCCGAGCGCGACTTCGAAGAGGTCCTTCTCCACCTCGCGCTGCACCACGGCAATCTTGTTCATGGACTTGAGGCGCACCTGATCGCCGGCAGCCACATACTTGACCACATGCGGCTGGGCGTTGGCGTCGCCCTGATCCGCGCCGGTGCGATGGGCAACGACGGTCTGATTGAAGCTCTCCTGAAACTCGTGGCGCAGGCGCAGGATGCGGCGTTCGGCCTCTTTGGACAGCTTCTGCTGCCCGACGCGATCTTCGATGGCCTTCACCGTCTCGCGCATCTGGAACTCGAAGTCCTTGAGCAGCGAGGCCAGCTTTGTCTCTAACTCCCGCGTGCGTTTGCGCAGCTCCACGTCGCCTTCGCGGGCCAGCTTGGCGCGCTCCTGGTTGAGCGCGTACTGCTGCTCGCGGGCGGCTTTGCGGTCGGCTTCCAGTTGGGTCAGATCGTTGTGGAGTTTGTCGAGAAAGCGGGCTATATCTACCTGCTGCGAGCCTAATCTCTGTCTGGCCGCGGCGATGATGCTGGCGTTCAGCCCCAGCCGTTCCGCAGTCTGGATGCCGGCCGAGGCGCCGGGCACGCCCATGCGCAACTGGTAGTTGGGAGCAAGGGTGAGCTCATCCACGCCAGCCGCGGCGTTCATCACGCCGTCCGTGTTGGCGGCGTAGACCTTGAGCGAGGTGTGGTGGGTAGAGATGAGCGACCACGCGCCAGCAGTCAGAAAGTGGCTGGCAATCGCAACAGCCAGCGCCGAGCCTTCTTCGGGATCGGTGGAGGAGCCGAGTTCGTCCAGCAGGACCAGGGATTGCGTCGCCGGCCAGGCGCGAGAGCCGGTCGAGGTTGGTGATGTGCGCGGAGAAGGTGGAAAGCGCCGCCTCAATGGACTGCGCGTCGCCGATGTCGGCCAGGAAGGCCGTGAAAACCGGGAAGCTGGCCGCCGTGGCGGGAATGGGCAAGCCGGCCTGGGCCATCATGGCCAGCAAGGCGGTCGTCTTGAGCGTGACGGTTTTGCCGCCGGTGTTGGGGCCGCTGATGATGAGCTGGCGCTCGGCGGCGGTCAGCTCCAGGGTGAGCGGAATGACTTTGCCGCCGGAGGCCCGCAGGCGCTTTTCCAGCAGCGGATGGCGGCCCGCATCGAGGTGCAGAAGATCGGGCGTCATGGCTGGGAGCCACGCAGTCGTAGTCGCGGGCAAAGCGGGCGCGGGCTTGCAGGCTATCCACCAGCGCCAGCACGCGCGCGCCTTCGCGCAGTTCGTGGGCATAGCCGCCCACCTGCCGGGTGAGCGCCACAAAGATGCGATGAATCTCCGCCTGTTCTTCCTCGATGAGGCGCACCAGCTCGTTGTTCTGCTCGATGGTCTCCAGCGGCTCGACGTAGACGGTTTGGCCCGAAGAGCTTGCGCCGTGGACCACGCCGGAAATCTTCCGCTTCAACTCCGCGCGAACGGGAATGACGAAGCGGTCGCCGCGGATGGTGATGAGGTCTTCCTGGGTCGAGCCATCCGAGGATAGTTTGCGCAGCGCGGCCCGCAGGCTGGCTTCAATCTGGTGCTGCTGGCGCTCCTGTTCGCGGCGGATGCGGCTCAGCTCCGGCGAAGCGTTGTCGGCCAGCGAGCCGTCGGGCTGGACGCGCAGAAGGACCTCATCATCGCCCCGCTGGAAAAGGTGGCCGTCCTGAACAAGGACGTCGCCGCCGCGCTGAAGGTGTGGAGCGCCGCGTCCGAAGACCAGCAGAAGGCGTGGACGAAGGCATACAGCGACGCGCTGGACAAGGCCGAAGAGGGGGACGGCGGCGTGAAAGTCGCGGCCGGAACATACGGCCCCGTGCCCGTGATGATGATGGGCATGCTCGACCTGGGACGCGCCGGCCTGCTGGAGGGAGCGCTCACGAGCAATTAGAGGCTTCCCTACACGCTGGATAACTCGCGGGCCATGCTCTTCTTCCAGGAGGGTCCGGACTCGGATTTCGCCACGAGCGTGGACATGCTGGGCACCCAGTGGGGCATCACGCACGAGGTCGGCAACCTTCCCGGGCCCTGGTGGCTGTGGCCGTACGCGATCTGGTACCAGTTCCCGGTGATTGCGAAAGATTCGAATGCGGACGCCATCGTCGGCTCGTTGATGGTGCTCATCTTCCTGCTGCTCCTCTTCGCGCCGTTCATTCCGGTGCTCAAGCACCTGCGGTGAGCAATATGACAACTG
>CAVZNE010000363.1:0-6937 GCA_963776445.1 Terriglobales bacterium | reverse complement strand
TTTGCCCTGCTGGCGCCGAACCAGAGTTACGTATTGCTCTCGACTGGAACAACAACTATGGCAGCAACCCCGACAAGTGCGTCTGCTTCCACTGCTCCAACCTGCCCAAGGACTTCTTCGCCGCCGCGCCGACCATGGACTATCAGGCCATCATCGCCGGCACCGTGGGCAAAGAGAACACCTTCGGCACATGCGTCGGCCGCGTAAAGGCTGGCGTCATGAGCTATGCGCGCTACTCCACCGACGACAACTACGGCGTCATCCGCGGCTATACCGGCGCGGGCGCATTCACCAACGACCCGCTCGATACTTTCGGCGGCGCAGGCGTGGTTGAGATTCCGCAGCTCCAGCGGCTCTTGAAGTTCATCTGCCGCGAAGGCTTCGAGCACCACGTAGCCACCAGCTTCGGCGATGTCTCCAAGGCCGTCCACGAAGCCACCAGCCGCTACCTCGGCTGGGAAAGCAACTACCACCCCGAACTGGAAGACTAATTCAAGTAGGGAACAGGGAATAGGGAACAGGAGCCTCGCTACAGACAGATTCTGTCGGAAGAGGGCGAGTCCTGTTCCCTGTTCTCTGTTGAAGAGGAAAGCGCAATCATGAGTAAAAGAATCGGCAAGAGCCTGGTCGTGAATGGTGTCACGCTGGTCACGGAAGCAGCGTGGAATGCGGAGTTGGAACAGAAGCACGAAAAGCTGGTCGAGTGGCTCGGCGCACAGGGTCTGGCCGGCGTACTCATCCGCCGCAACGAAAACATTGCCTGGCTCACAGGCGGAGCGGTCGAGGGCATCGTTTGCACCGCAGCCGAGACCGGCACGTATTCCCTGCTGGTCACCGCCGCCGGCAAACGGTATTACCTGACCACCGAAAATGAAGCCCCTCGCGCCCACGACGAGGAGTTTGGCGCGCTGGACTTTGAGCCGGTGCTCTTTCCCTGGTACGCCGACGATACCGTGGCCGCCGCCGCGCGTCTGGCCGGTGGTCCCCTGGGTTCGGACATTCCCGGCGCTGGTGTAAAACAGGTCAGTCTGTACACATTACGCAGGTCCATGACGGAGCCGGAAATAGCGCGCTTCCGCTGGCTGGGCGAGGAAACCGCCGCCGCTACCGTCGAGGCGCTCCACCAGGTCGAGCCCGGCCTCTCGGAGTACGACCTTGAAGCCATCACCACGGCCGGCCTTTTCCGCCGCGGCATTCTGCCCTCGGTGGCGCTCTACGGCGTGGACGATCGCATCCTCAAGTACAAGCACGCCGTGCCGCGCGGCAAGCGGCTCCAGCAGTACGCCATGCTCAACCTCTGCTCGCGCAAGTGGGGCCTGGTCGTCTCCATCACCCGCTTCGTCCACTTCGGCGCGCTGCCCACCGAGCTTGCCGGGTACTTCACCGTTGCCGCCCAGGTCAACGCCGCATTGATGAACGCCACCCGTGTCGGTGCTACCTCAGCCGCTTTGTACAAGGTTGCGCAGACCGCGTTTGCGGATGCCGGCTACCCCGGCGAAGAGCGCTTCCACCACCAGGGCGGCGCAGCTGGTTACGGCGAACGCGACTGGGTGGCCACCCCCTCAGGAACTGAGGTTGTGGTCAACAACCAGGTCTTCGCCTGGAACCCCAGCATCCGCGGTGGCAAGACGGAAGACACGGTCTTGCTGCGTAACGGCGTCATCGAAAGCCTGACCTCCACTCCAACCCTGCCAGTCATCGCATTCCCCGTTGAAGGCAGCACCTATGCCTCCCCCGGCGTCCTTGTGAAGTAAAGAAGGGAACAGGGAATAGGGAACAGGGAACAGACAACCCGGAGCAACTGATATACGGATGAAACTGGGTGCCCCATCCATGCCGTGCATTTGCGGCATGGGTGGGAAAGCAAGAAACTTGCTAGCTCCGCTAACTCCGCAAACTCCGCTAACAGAAAAAGCCCCGCCTAGGCGGGGCTTTTTCGCTAACTTGCTAACTTGCTAAACAGCTACGCCGCTTCCTTCGGCTGCAGCGTCAGCCGCGCCGTCAGCACCACCAGCGCCGCCCACAGCGTATCGGCCGCCAGCAAATGCGCCACCTGCACCCACAGCGGAGCCAGCAGCACAACGTCCAGCAGCCCCAGCACATACACCGTCGCCAGCAGCAACAGCACCAGCGCGGAAAGTCCGCGATTATCCCAGTGCGTCGTGCGTTGCGCCGCCCGCACCAGCAGCCAGATCAAAAAGATGCTGGCCACAAACGCGACGGTCGGATGTGTCCAGCGCCAGCGCACCAGCCACCCGCTCGTGGCAGAAAAATCCTGCGCCAGCGCCATTCCCAGCGACGAGGCGGGAAACAGCGTATCGCCCAGCGCGGCCAGCGAACCGGTAACGCCCACAATCATCACCACAATCACGCTGGCGGCAGCGCCAAAGGGCGCAACCAATCGAACAGAGCCGCGCAGAAAACCGTGCTTGCGGCTCAGCAGGTGCGCGGTCAGCGTCAGCGCGGCCAGCAGCAGCAGCGTGTTGGCCAGGTGCAGCGCCAGGTAGGCCGGACGCAGCGGTGACTGGCTCTGCGCCGTCAGTCCCAGCTTCACCAGCAGCGCGCCCAGAATCGCCTCAATCAGCGTAAAGCTGACGGCGGCCACGGCAGCCGCGCGCGCCAGGTGGCCGCGCACCGTGCCCATAAATGTCCATACCAGCAACCCCACCACCGCGAAGAGCGACAGTCCGCTGGTAATGCGATGGGTGAACTCGATCATCGTGTCCACCTGCGCAGAGTGTTGCAGCACGGTGCCGTTGCACAGCGGCCAGTGGTTGCCGCAGCCGGCTCCAGACCCGGTGGCGCGTACCAGCGTCCCCCACAGAATCACGGCGATAAAGTAAACCAGCACGCCCCAGGCAAAGCGGCGCAGTGCGGGCGAAGGCAGGCGCGACGCGTCTTTCGGTTCAACAGGAAAAGTCATTAAGGATGGCTCCATCTCAGACAATCCAGTGTAATGCAAGCGCATGGTATGTTTGCGCTTTTGCACTTGGGGATCTGCGATGGGCTCGAACTGCAAGGGAGAGAGGGATAGTTCAGATGGGCGGAGAGAGGGCTGCCGATCGAGCCAGTGGACACGGGCCCGAAGCTCAGATCGGCAGCCTTCCTCGTAGCCTACTGCGCCAGCAGCCTGACCACATGGTTCACGATGATCAGGTCCTCGGCGGGCGGAATCACGCGCACCGTCACTGGCGAGTTGTCGGCGGAGATGGTGGCTTCGCCGCGCACGTTGTTCTTGACCGGGTCGACAATAATTCCCAGAGCGCCAAGCGCCGCGCAGATTTCGCCGCGAGCGGCAATGTCGTTCTCGCCGATGCCGCCAGTGAACACCAGCATGTCCAGCCCGCCCAGCTCGGCTACATAGCTGCCAATCCACTTCACCAGGGTCCAGTTGAACTTGTCCACGGCCAGCCGTGCCTTGGCGTTGCCGGCGTTGATGGCGTCGCGCAGGTCGCGCATGTCGTTCGACAGTTCGCTCACGCCCAGCAGGCCGGCCTTCTTGCTGGCCACAATCTCCAACTGATCCGCGGCTTCGGCGGCTGTCATGCCCGCGTCCACAAACTTGCGCAGGATGAATAGCAGCACGCCCGGATCGATGTCGCCGGTGCGCGTGCCGCTGATGATGCCGCCGGTGGGAGTCAGGCCCATCGAGGTATCCAGGCACTGCCCGTACAAAATGGCCGAGATGGAGGCGCCGTTGCCCAGGTGGGCCACGATCAGCTTCTCCGGCACCTTGGGCTGCAATTGCAGGACGATCGACTCATACGAAATGCCATGTGCCCCATAGCGGCGTACGCCCATCTCCGCATACTCCGGCGGAATCGGCATGTGCTTGGCCACTTCCGGCATGGTGCGATGGAAATAGGTGTCCAGAATCACGAAGTTGGGAATGCCGGGGAACTGGCTCAGCGCCTCGCGCATGATGTAGACGGCGATGGGCGTGTGCAGCGGCGCAAAGGCCGTGTACTTTTCCATCTCGTCGATCAATTCGGGAGTGATGCGCTGGTTGTCCTGCACTGTAGGCCCGCCAGAAACCATGCGGTGGCCGATGGCCAGAGGAGCAGGGAAGTGGCCGGAGTGCAGCGCATCCGACACCAGCTTGAAGGCGACCGCGCGATTGGGCAGCGCCGGAGTTTCGTCGACGAGCTTCTTGCCGTTGGCATCCTTGATCCAGAACTTGCCCAGATCGGTGCCGATGCCGTCTACCGCGCCCTCGACGAGCTTGGCGCGTTCGCCGTCGCCGGCTTCATAGACTGAAAACTTGATGGAAGAAGAACCGCTATTCAATACCAATACGGGCAAAGACGACATGAAAATAAACCTCTGCTTTGAGCTGAATCATTCAGCAAGTGAGTGGCCAGGCCCGGGGTTTCCGGGTCTGGCCAGTGAACGTTTGAGCAGGCAAGCGTCGCTATGCGAAACCCGTCCTGTCAGCGAGTGAGCTCCTGGGGCCAGCGCCAGTCCTTGATCTCGGGCAGGTCGTCGCCATTTTCCGACACATACAGATGATGACGCTGTATGGCCTCGGAGTACCATTGTTGCGCCTTGTCGACCGTCGCCGCCAGCCGCGGCACGCGGGTGATCGCGTCCAGCGCCAACTGGAAGCGGTCGATGTTGTTCAGCACGCACATGTCGAAGGGCGTGGTCGTGGTGCCCTCTTCCTTGTAGCCGCGCACGTGGATGTTGTCGTGGTTGTGCCGACGGTAGGTGAGCCGGTGAATCAGCCAGGGATAGCCGTGGAAGGCGAAGACCACCGGCGTGCCCACCGGGAACAGCTGGTCGAATTCCTCGTCCGGCAGCCCGTGCGGATGCTCCGACTGCGGCTGCAGAGCCATCAGGTCCACCACGTTCACCACGCGGATGCGCAGATCGGGAACCTGCTCGCGCAGCAGGCAAACCGCGGCCAGCGTCTCCAGCGTGGGCACGTCGCCGCAGCAGGCCATCACCACTTCGGGATCGCCTCGTCGTTCGAGGCCCACTTCCACACGCCCAGCCCGGTGGTGCAGTGAGCAATTGCTTCGTCGATGGTGAGCCACTGCGGCGCGGGCTGCTTGCCGGCCACAATCAGGTTGATGTAGTTCTTGCTGCGCAGGCAGTGGTCGGCCACCGAAAGCAGCGTGTTGGCGTCCGGCGGAAGATAGATGCGCACCACGTCGGCCTTCTTGTTCATCAGGTGATCGATGAAGCCGGGGTCCTGGTGGCTGAAAAGCCGTTGTGGTCCTGCCGCCAGACCAGCGAACTCAGCAGATAGTTGAGGCTACGCGATCGGCTTGCGCCAGGGAATCCCGCGCGTCACCTTCAGCCACTTGGCGTGCTGGTTCGCCATCGAGTCGATGATGTGGATGAAGGCCTCGTAGCAGTTGAAGAAGCCGTGCCGTCCGGTGAGCAGGTAGCCCTCCAGCCAGCCCTGGCACATGTGCTCGCTCAGCACTTCCATCACCCGGCCGGTCTCTGACAGGTTCTCGTCCACCGGCAGCGTCTCGGCCATCCAGGCCTTGCCGGTTCCGGTGATCACGTCGCCGAGGCGGTTGGAGGCCGTCTCATCCGGGCCGAAGACGCGGAAGTTCTTCTGCTCCTTGTTGGCCTCCATCACCGCATGCAGCAGGTGGCCCAGGTACGCGCGTGGATTCCACATCGGCCTGTCCGCGGCCTTCGATCTTCACCGCGAAGTCGCGGAAGTTGGGCACCTTCAGCGGCTTCAGCAGCAGGCCGCCGTTGGCGTGGGCGTTCATGCCCATGCGCAGCCGGCCCTTGGGCGCAATCTCCGCCAGTTCGGCGCGGAACTGCGCCCTTCTCGTCGAACAGTTCCTCGGGCTTGTAGCTGCGCATCCACTCTTCCAGCATGCCGCAGGTGCTCCGGCTTCTCGAAGATCTCGGAAAGCGGAACCTGGTGGGCGCGCCAGGTGCCTTCCACCGGCTTGCCGTCCACAAACTTCGGTCCGGTCCAGCCCTTGGGCGTGCGCATAATCAGCATCGGCCAGGCCGGGCGCTCGGTCGCAGCCGCTCTTCGCGCGCCGCTTTCTGGATGGCGGCGATGCGGTCCAGCATGGTGTCGAAGACCGCCGCGGCCTGCTGGTGCATCACCGCCGGGTCGTCGCCCTCCAGCGTGAAGGGCTCATAGCCGTAGCCGCGCATCAGGTTCTCCAACTCGGCATGAGGAATGCGCGCCAGCATCGTGGGGTTGGCGATCTTGTAGCCGTTCAGATGCAGAATGGGCAGGACCGCGCCGTCGGTGGCGGGATTGAGAAACTTGTTGGAGTGCCAGCTGGTGGCCAGCGGGCCGGTCTCGGCCTCGCCGTCGCCCACCACGCAGGCCACAATCAGGTTGGGATTGTCGAAGGCCGCGCCGTAGGCATGCACCAGCGAGTAGCCCAGTTCGCCGCCCTCGTGGATGGAGCCCGGCGTCTCCGGAGCCACGTGGCTGGGAATTCCGTAGGGCCAGCTGAACTGCCGGAACAGGCGCTTGATGCCGTCCCGGTTCTGCTCGATGTGGGGATAGATTTCGGTGTACGAGCCTTCCAGGTAGGTGTTCGCCACCAGTCCCGGCCCGCCGTGCCCAGGGCCGATGATGTAACATCATGTTCAGGTCGCGCTCGCGGATCAGCCGGTTCCAGTGCACATAAAGAAAGTTGAGTCCGGGCGTGGTGCCCCAGTGGCCCAGCAGACGCGGCTTCACGTCGTCCAGGGTAAGCGGCCGCTCCAGCAGCGGATTGTCTTTCAGGTAAATTTGCCCCACGGAAAGATAGTTGGCCGCTCGCCAGTAGGCATCCATCTTGGCCAGCAACTCCGGGCTCAAAGGGCCTGTCGTTGTTGCTTCGCTCATGATCCACCTCGTAAGTGGAATTTCCGGTGACTCTAACAGCCTAGCAGCCGAGCTTGCAGCCGAGGGTGATAAGTGTCACATGCGGATGAGACAGCGTTCCACTTTGTGGACGCC